>CAZVAX010000008.1:0-60150 GCA_964625215.1 uncultured Anaerolineaceae bacterium
AGAAAGGAGCCTCCCATGACCCTCCCTCGCATCCTCACCGGACACCGTCCCACCGGGCCGCGTCACATCGGCCACCTCGTCGGGACTCTCGAAACTTGGATAGAAATGCAAGACGCCAACGAGTGCTTCTTCCTCGTTGCCGACCTGCACGTTCTCACCACCGACTTCGCGCATCCCGGTCGCATCCAGGAAAATATTCTGCATCTGGTCGCGGATTGGCTGGCCGCGGGCATTGACCCGTCCCGTTCCACGCTCGTCCTGCAATCCGCCATTCCCGAGCACGCACAACTCTCGCTGTTACTGGGAATGTTGGCTACCGTGTCGCGCCTCGAACGCGTCCCCACCTACAAAGAGCAGACTGTGCAACTCAACATCCAACCTTCGATGGGACTGCTCAACTATCCCGTCCTGCAGACCGCCGACATCCTGCTCTACAAAGCGAACCTCGTCCCCGTCGGCGAGGATCAACTTCCGCACCTCGAACTCGCGCGCGAGATCGCCCGTCGCTTCAATCAGACCTATCAGCCGGTCTTCCCCGAACCCGAAGCGATCCTCTCCACCACGCCGCGCCTGCCGGGCATAGACAACCGCACCATGCACACCTCCTACGGCAACGCCATCTTCCTCAAGGACACGCCCGAGGAGACGACGCGCAAGATCATGTCCATGTACACCGACCCGACGCGCCTGCGCGCCACCGATCCCGGCCACGTGGAGGACAATCCCGTCTTCGCGTACCTCGATCGCTTCGCTACCGACCCCGCCGAGGTAGAGGACTTCAAGACGCGTTACCGCGCCGGCACAGTCGGCGACGTGGAAGTGAAGACGCGCCTCGCCCAGATCCTCAACGCCTACCTCGCCCCGCATCGCGCCCGACGGGCCGAGTTGATCAGCCATCCCGACCATCTCCTCGCCCTCCTACGCGACGGCACTGCCCACGCCCAACATATCGCGAGCGAAACCTTCCACGAAGTCCGCGACCTGATGGGACTCTCATCCAAGTTTCTGGAATCCGAAAGTTCTACTTTCGGAACCCTGAAGTAGAACTTCAGGAATCCAATGGAGAAAAAATGCACCCCATCACCTTCCACCCGCCTTGAAGGCAAAGGATGAAAGTTGTAGGGCAAATCGCTGATTTTCCAGGCGCAATTTAGCAAATTGCGTTACAACTTCCCCCTTACGCACCACGCAATACGCACTACTCACCACTCTCTTCACCAATCGTAAATCGTCAATCTAAAATCCAAAGGAGTTCCCCATGTCCGACCAGACCCGCTTCATCCTCAACGAATCCGACCTGCCGAAATCTTGGTACAACATCCATGCCGATTCTCCGCTCCCTCCCACGCCCGTCCTGCATCCCGGCACCCTCGAACCCGTGACGCCCGACTTCCTCTCTGTGCTATTTCCCATGGACTTGATCCTGCAAGAAATATCCACCGAGCGTTACATCCAAATCCCCGAAGAAGTCCGTGAGATCTACAAACTCTATCGCCCCACGCCGCTCATCCGCGCCCGCCGACTCGAAAAAGCCCTCGGCGCGCCCGCGCACATCTACTACAAATATGAAGGCGTCTCGCCCGCCGGAAGTCACAAACCGAACACCGCCATCCCGCAGGCCTTCTACAATAAAGCCGCCGGGACGAAGGCCCTCACCACCGAAACCGGCGCGGGACAGTGGGGCTCGGCCCTCTCGATGGCGGGTAACTTCTTCGACATCGCCGTCGAAGTGTACATGGTCAAGGTCTCGTACCAGCAAAAACCCTATCGCCGCAATCTGATGGAGACCTACGGCGCGCAGGTGTACGCCAGTCCCACCAACCGCACCAACTACGGGCGTTCCATCCTGGCCGACAATCCGAACAACCCCGGCTCACTCGGCATTGCCATTTCGGAGGCGGTCGAAGCGGCGGCCACCTCCGGCGGCGCGAAGAAATACAGCCTCGGCTCGGTGCTGAATCACGTTCTCCTGCACCAATCCATCATCGGCGAGGAGGCCCTGAAGCAAATGGACATGGCGAACGAATATCCCGATGTGGTCATCGGCTGCGTCGGCGGCGGATCGAACTTCGCCGGCATCGCCTATCCCTTCCTGCGCGAGAACCTCAAAAACGGAAAGCGCGCCCGCCTGCTCGCCGTCGAGCCGACTGCCGCGCCCTCCCTCACGCGCGGCGTCTACACCTTCGACTACGGCGACACGGCGCGCATGGCCCCCATCGTCAAAATGCACACGCTCGGACATTCCTTTGTCCCACCCGGAATCCACGCGGGCGGACTGCGCTACCACGGTATGGCCCCCTCGATGTCCGCGTTTTGCGACGCGGGCCTGATAGACGCCATCGCCGTTCCGCAGCGCGCGACGTTCGAGGCCGCCATTCAATTTGCGAAGGCAGAGGGCATCGTCCCCGCGCCCGAGTCGGCCCACGCCATCCGCGCCGCCATTGACGAGGCTCTCGACGCGAAAGCAAAGGGCGAGAAGCGCGTCATCCTCTTCAACCTTTCCGGTCACGGCAACTTCGACCTCGGCGCCTACGAAGCGTATCTGCGCGGCGACCTCGAAGACTACGAGTATCCCGCCGAGGCCGTCGCCCTCGCCATGACCCACTTACCGCAAGTGTCCATTCCTGCGTAATTCCTCAGACTTCCGAAGTCCGCCGTTCTTTGGCGCTTCGGAAGCCTCAGCAATCATCAACGCTCCTTGGAAGTCGGGGCAGGCCCGCAGACCCTGCCCCGACGCATTTTTGTAAAGCGTGTTTGCCTGATTTGCCAAATGACGCCCGGGTAATCTGATAAATTCTACGCGATTTTTTAGTGGTAAACTCCGCCTGCCAAGAGTTCAAACTCCAAATTTTAGGAGAGATCTATGAAGCAGTCACGCGTCGTTCTTGCTTGTCTGTTCTTATTTTCTTTCCTCCTATCCGCCTGCCAGCCCAAAGCTAGCGGCAACATTTCCTTCATGGTCTTTGGCGATCCCGCCGAATTGGCCGCCTACCAGGGGTTGGTGAACGCCTTTCATACCAAGCGATCTGAAATTCAAGTGGAACTGATCCACATCCCCGGTCAATCCGACTATCGCAAACGCCTCGCGGCGGACCTCGCGGCGGGCGCGCCAGCCGATGTGGTTCTCATCAACTACCGGCGCTACGCGGCCTTCGCCAATGTGGGCGCGCTCGAACCGCTCGGCCCGTACCTCGAAAAGTCCGACCTCATCAAAGAATCGGACTTTTACCCCGAAGCCGTCGCGCCCTTCAAATGGAACGGCGAGTTGATGTGCATCCCGCAAAACATTTCCAGCCTCGTTGTCTATTACAACAAAGACCTGTTCGACGCGGCGGGCGTGGACTATCCCAAAGAGGGCTGGACCTGGGACGACTTCCTCGCGGCCGCGCAAGCCCTGACCGTGGACTCGGATGGAGACGGGCAAACCGACCAGTTTGGAGTCGGACTCGAGCCGTCGCTTATCCGCCTCGCGCCCTTCATCTGGCAGGCGGGCGGCGAGATCGTGGACGATCCGATTCATCCCACTACGCTTATGCTCGACACCCCCGAAGCCAACGAGTCTGCCGAGTTTTTCACCAGCCTGCAACTCGTCCACCACGTTGTGCCGAACGCCGAAGAGGAAGAATCCGAGGATAGCGAAAGCCGCTTCATCAACGGGCGCGCCGCCATGTTCTTCAACAGCCGCCGCGGCGCGCCAACCTACCGCGAATCCGCCGCCTTCGATTGGGACGTGGCCGCGCTCCCGCAAAACAAGGAGCAGGCTGGCATCTTGCACGCCGACGCGTATTGCCTGCCAAGCGCCTCGAAAAACAAAGAAGCGGCCTGGGTCTTCATCGAGTTCGCCAACTCGGTCGAAGGGCAAACCATCGTCGCGGCTTCCGGGCGCACCGTGCCGTCGCTGATCGCCGTTGCCAACTCGCCCGCCTTCCTCGACCCGAACGCCAAGCCCGCCAACAGCCGCGTCTTCCTCGACACGATTCCCTTCATCCGCGCGTTGCCCGTGATCCCCAACTGGGTGGATATTGAAGACACGGCTAGCGAGGAACTCGCCCTCGCCTTCTACGGCGACGCCGACCTCGCCGAAGCCTTGATCCGAGCCATCATACGCACGCGCGAGTATTTCATCGTACAATAACCCCTCTTCGATAACTCATACTGGATGCATCAGCGCTAGGGCGTTTCCCTGGCGCTGACGGCATCCGGGAAAGATGAAACCGATTTGATTCACTCCCGACGCTCGGCCCTCATTTACCTCCTCCCATACTTGTTGGGAGCGTTGCTTCTGATCGCGCTTCCAGCGGGCGTCTCGTTTTATGTTGCGTTCACGCGCTACAACGGCATCGCCGCGCCCGCTTTTGTCGGCTGGCAGAATTTTCAATTCCTGCGCCTCGAGCCGATTGCCCGGGTGGCGTTGATCAACGCGCTGCTGTTCGTCTCGCAATCCGTCCCGTTGCGCGTGCTCGGCGCGTTGGGGCTGGCCCTGCTTCTCAATCGCCCGCGCCGCGGGACCGGCTTCTATCGCGCCGCGGTAGCCCTCCCCACCGTCGTCCCCGAGGCGGCCTACGCGCTGGCCTGGATGTGGATCCTTAACCCGCTCTACGGTCCGTTCAACGCCGCGCTTCGCGGCATCGGCTTGAATCCGCCCGCCTGGTTCGCCGATTCCGATTGGGCCATGCCAGGACTCATTCTCGCCTCGCTCTTTCCCCTCGGCGAGGGATTCATCATCCTGCTGGCGGGCCTGCGCCACATCCCACGCGAGGTCCACGACGCGGCGCGCGTGGACGGCGCCAATCGCTGGCAGATCCTGAATTCCATTACATTGCCCCTTCTGGCTCCCTGGCTGGCCCTGTTCGCGATCCGCGATGTGGTGATCTCGTTCCAAAACACATTTACGCTTGCCTTCATCGCCACGCGCGGCGGCCCGTATTACGCCACCTTTTTTCCCATCCAACTCATTTACGAATACGCGTTTAGCCGCATGGACTTTGGCGCCGCCTCCGCCGCCATGCTGATCATCTTTCTTGTGACCATCGCGCTGGCGCTGTTGGTTTATTTCCTGTTTTCGGAGGGCGGATTCGATGAAGCGTAAATTCTCGACCGTTCTCCATCACCTGGCCGCGATCACCGTCGCGGCGACCTTCCTCCTGCCGCTGGCGTGGATGCTCGCCGCCTCCCTCCGACCGGCGGGCCTGCCTCCGCCGCGCGGCGTCGAGATTCTCTACTGGCCCCCCACGTTCGACAATTACGCGCGCATCTTCGACATCCTGCCCTTCGCCCGCTACGCGCTGAACTCGTTCCTGGTCGCGTTGACGGGCGTGCTGATCACCCTGGTCACGGCCTCATGGGCCGGCTTCGGCATGTCCCTGCTTGGGAAGCGCGCCCAACTTCGATTACTAGTTTTGTCCATTTTTCTGCAAATGATTCCCTTCACCGCGTTGTGGTTGAGCCGCTTCCTGCTTTTTGCCCGCCTGGGAATCGCCAACTCCTACTTTGCCATGATCTCCCCCGCGCTGATGGGAACCAGTCCGCTCTTCATCCTGCTTTTTTATTGGACCTTCCGCCGCACCGACCATTCCCTGTTCGAGTCGGCCTCATTGGATGGGGCGCGCCTGTTCCAGATTTGGTGGAAGGTGGCCCTGCCATTGGCGCGTCCCGCGCTGATGGCGGTGGGACTGCTGGCCTTCCTGTACTACTGGAATGACTTCATCAGCCCGCTGTTATACCTGCGCTCGCAGACCCTCTACACCCTGCCCATTGGTCTGCTCCAACTCCAGGAAATGGACCGCGCCAACTGGCCGCTGCTCATGGCCGCCGCGGTTGTAGTCACCGCGCCCACGGTGGCGGTCTTTGCCGCGTTGCAACGCTCCGTGCTGTGGTGGGAATCCGAGTAGCGCGCCTTGCCGAATTGCGCTACAGAATTTTTGCATTCCCTCCCCGCCAAATTAGAGTATGATTCGCCTCCGATAACCACTACAGGAGACTCCCATGCGAGACCTCACCAACGAAATCGTGGAACTGATCCGCCGCACATCTTCCAGCCTGCCCAAGGACGTGGAAGACCGTCTGCGCGCGGCTATCGAAAAGGAAGCGCCCGGCTCGGCGGCGCGCGGCGCGCTCGAGACGATCATGAAGAACATCGAGTTGTCGCGCAAAAACTCGACGCCCATCTGCCAGGACACCGGCACGCCCATCTTCTACGTCCACTATCCCGAAGGTTGGAGCACGCGCAAGTTGACCGCGCAGATTCGGGACGCCATGGCGGATGCCACCAAGAAAAACTTCATGCGCCCCAACGCCGTGGACGCGGTCTACGACAAGAACAGCGGGGACAACCTCGGCGGCGATGATTTCCCATCCATCCACTTCGAGGAAGTGGACGCCGACCAACCGCTCGTCATCGAGTTGATGCTCAAAGGCGGCGGATGCGAAAACGTGGGCCGACAGTATTCCATGCCGCACAACGAACTCGGCGCGGGGCGCGACTTGGCGGGGGTACGCAAAGTCGTACTCGACGCTGTGCAGAAGGCGCAAGGTCAAGGCTGCGCGCCGGGAATCCTTGGCGTGGCCATCGGCGGCGACCGCGGCTCCTCCTACATCAAATCGAAGGAAGTGTTGCTCGATAAGATCGGCGCTCCCAACTCGGACCCCGAACTGGCGAAACTCGAGGAACGCCTGACCGAGGACGCCAACCAGATGGGCATCGGCCCCATGGGCTTCGGCGGCCAAACCACCGTGATTGACACGAAGATCATCGGCCTGAGTCGTTTGCCCGCCTCGTACTTCGTCTCAGTCTCGTACATGTGCTGGGCCTACCGCCGCCGCAAGATGACGGTGAATGGCGAGGAAGTGGTTTACGATTAAACATGACCGTGGGCGGTAGTCGGTGGACGGAAAAACGGTCCACGGTCAACGATCCGCCGTCCAATCGGAGGAACAATGCGCGAAATAACAATGCCCATCAGCGATGAGACCATCCGCAGTTTGAAAGTCGGCGAGCCCGTCACATTGACCGGCGTGATGGCGACGGGGCGCGACGCGGCCCACAAGTGGATGATTGAAACCTTCATCAAGAAGACGCGCGCCCCACAGGGCGACGATGAGAAGATCTACGATGAATTGAAGAAACTGCTCAATGGCTCTGTCATTTATCACTGCGGGCCGGTCGTCTCGAAGGATGAGAAGGGCGAGTATCGCTTCCTTGCGGCGGGACCCACCACCTCCATTCGCGAGGAGCCGTACCAGGCCGACGTGATGAAACATTTCAACGTCAAGGGCGTGATCGGCAAGGGCGGGATGGGACCGAAAACGCTCAAAGGTTGCCAGGAAACTCCCGGAGTCTACTTCCACGCCATCGGCGGCGCGGCCTCGTTCATTGCCCAGTCGGTGAAGAAGGTGTTGGGAGTCTACAAACTGGAATTCGGCACGCCCGAAGCGATGTGGGTGATCGAAGTCAAGGATTTCCCCGTGGTGGTGACGATGGACGCGCACGGCGGCAGTCAGCACGCGGTGATTGACGAGAGTTCGAAGGAAGTGTTGGAACGGCTGTTGAAAGAGCCGTATTAGCCAAATACCAGAAACCCGTTTTCCGCCGAAGGCGAGAAAACGGGTTTCTCATTTCTCGCGGAAGATAAATGTCTTTCGATGAATGGGGGAATGCCCCAGCCTCTCAATGGCGGCGCGATGGATGGCCGTCCCATACCCTTTGTGCTTCGCCAATCCATATCCGGAAAATAGTTCATCCAGTTCGCGCATCAACGCGTCGCGCGCGGTTTTGGCGAGGACCGAGGCGCAGGCGATGGTGAGGGATTTCTGGTCGCCTTTGACGAGAGAGACGAAAGGCAGGTCGGTTTCGGGATTCAGGCGAAAGTCGGTGAGCAGGGCTTGGGGCGGGAGGGGGAGCGCGTCGAGGGCGCGTTCGGCGGCGAGACGCGTGGCGGCGGAGATTCCGAGGGAGTCGATTTCTTCGGCGGAGGCCCAGCCCAACGACCAGGCGCGGGCGACCGCGCGGATGGTTTCGACGCGACGCGCACGCGCGAGGGAGGTCATCTGTTTGGAGTCGCGCACCCCGCGCAGGGTCCGCAGGAGACGCGGATGGGGAGGGAGAATCACCGCGCCGACGGCGACCGGTCCGGCGAGGGCGCCGCGTCCGGCTTCGTCGAGTCCGGCGACGCGTTCGAGTCCGTTCTTCCAAAAATGTTTTTCGAAATGGAGATCAGGGTTTGAGATCATACCGGCCGCGCAGGGCGTTGGCATGGATTTGGAAAATGTCGCGCGCCATGCGCAGGGCGTCTTGCACGGCGCTGAGTTTGGTGGCGGCGTCGAAACGCCAGTGAATGGGGACTTCGCGAATCGTGAGGCCGAGACGGCGGGCGAGGTAGAGCAATTCGATGTCGAACGACCAGCCGGTGAGGGTTTGGCGCGGAAAAATTTTTTGCGCGGCTTCGGCGGTGAAACATTTGAAGCCGCATTGGGTGTCGTTGAGGCCGGGGAGGATGAGCAGGCGGATGGCGAGGTTGATGAGTCGCCCGCCCAGGTGACGGTAGAGCGGTTCTTCGTCGCGCACGGCGCCGCGGGCTTCGCGCGAGGCGATGGCGATGTCGGCCCCGCGCAGCGCGGGCGGCAGGAAGTGACTGAGTTGTTCGATGGACATGGAGAGGTCGGCGTCGCACATGAAACGATACTGGCCGGTCGCCTCCAACATGCCGCGACGGACGGCGCGGCCCTTGCCGGGCTGCTCCTCCCGGATCACGCGCAGGGCCGGGTGGGCGCGCTGGAACGATTCGGCGACTTCGTAGGTGCGGTCGCGACTCCCGTTTTCGACCACGAGGATTTCGGACTCGTAGGGCTGCGACTTAAGAAAAGCAAGCGCCTGCTCCAGGGTCTGGGGCAGACGCGTCTCTTCGTTGTGCGCGGGGATTACGATGGACAGGAAGGGGAAGTTCAAGGCTGGTTTTGGAGGATGTAGTAAACGCCGCCTGCCATGATGACGCACCAACATAGGAACATGCCGACGAGAACGAGGATCTGCGCGATGGTCATGCCGAGGATGAGTTTGGGCCGGTTCGACTTGGGGGCCGGGTATTCGTCGTCTCCCGCCGGGTGTTTGACGAGAACGGTCGGCGCGGAGGTGGATGCGACGGCGTCGGACTCTTCGAAGGCGAAGCCGATCTCGTCGCGGCCGGCGTCAATCAGCGCGTCGCTTTTGGGCGCGTTGAGGATGGACTGCATGCGCGAGGTCCCGGCGGAGGCGAAGGGCGTTTCATCCACCACCGCGAAGGGATCGTTTTCCGCGGGCGGTTCCGGTTCTGGCTCGGCCTGGCCGGGCGCGCGCATTTCGAGCAGACGCTCCACCATTTGGTTGGCGGTTTGCGCGTTATAAATGGGACGCGCGCCGAGCAGGCCGGCGGCGAAACGCTCGATGGCGTCGGTCATGACGACGCGCACCACCGGTCGCACCGACTCGATGTGCATGCCGGGGTCGGCGGCCATCAATACCGGCTCCACCGGCGCGGGGAGTTTGACTTCCTGCTTGTCGTAATATTTTTGCAGGACTTTGGCGAGTTGCTCGGTTCGTTTGAGCAGGTTGATGGGAGCGGGTTGGATCGTGCCGTTGGAGTCCTCGCCCCATTCGTCGCCGCGCGCCCGGTAGAAGCCTTTGAGAGGCGTGGCTTCGATCAGGAACATTCCCGCCGGGCCGATCAACACCAGCGGGACGATGATCTCGCTGGCGCCCAGTTGCTGGTTGCGGATCAGGGTGTAGCCCTTTTCCAGCGTCTTGTTCAAAATGGCGATGACCTTTTTCTGGGCTTCGAGGTTTTTCGGCCAGGAGAAACCGAATTTCAACATGCCCTGAATCTGGTTCAGGAAATTGATCTGGCCTGTGTCGTCCTGGTAGGGGGTTTTATCTATGATTTTCATGGGGATGCCACGTAGTGACGACTTTAGTCGTCAGATCACCGGAACGCCGTCCAGTTCGTCGCGCGAGGCGTCGGCGCGGGTGGAGGCGAATTCCTTGCCGTCGCGTTGAACCAACACAATCTCGCGGCCGGGTTCGAAGGTGCTGGCCCACAGTTCCTTGCGCTGACCGGTGACGAAGCGTTTTTTGGCCTTCAGGCGTTCGAGCAGGGTTTTGCGGTCGAGCAAAACGTGGTCCGAAAACGTCACGCCGCGCCGTTCGTAGGCGCGCACAAAGTCAATTTGCCCGTTGCGAGCGTAGCGAACCGCTTCCACGATGCCGTCGAGTTTTTTGTTTGCCATGGGGAATCTCCTCCTGTATTTTAGCACAAAGAGTTTGGACGTCGGAAATTTTACCGGGGCTGAACGGTATGACGGCTATTCCCAAGCATCTTTGTTCATCTCAGTTTATCTCCGGTGAATTTAATCAAATAACCCAACAACCTGTGGATTGTTGGGTCAATGGTCGGGGTGGTCGGACTTGAACCGACGACCCCCGCGTCCCAAACGCGGTGCGCTGCCAACTGCGCCACACCCCGAACGAACTGAGTATAATGCTTGGAATGGTTACACGTCAAGCAACCTTTCTCTTCATCGCCACATTGCTTCTCGTGGGGCTTGCGGCCTGCTCCTCCTCGCCCAATCTCCCCACGCCCACCGTTTCCCCCTCCCCCACATCCACCCAAACGCCGCTTCCGGTTCCCACTCTGCCGAGCGCCACGCCCACCCAATTGACCTGTCTCGACCAGCCCGGTCAACTCCGCGCGGGACAAGTTCCCACCAACGGCGCGCCCACCAACTTCATCATCTACCTGCCGCCCTGCTACGAATACTTCCACGAGTGGCGCTACCCCGTCCTATACCTGCTCAACGGCCAACCCTTCGAGCATGACCCCGACCCGCCCGGCACACAATGGATTCGCATCGGCGCGCCCGCCGCGGCGGACGCCCTGATCCAATCCGGCGAATACCCGCCTTTCATTATCGTCTTCCCCGAAGACCGCTACTGGAATGTGGTGCAAGGCACGCTCTTCGGACAGTTCATGGTCAACGACATCATTCCCTACATTGACCAAAGCTTCCGCACCATCGCCGACCCTCCCCACCGCGCCATCGGAGGCCTCTCGCGCGGCGGCGGCTGGGCCATGCGCCTCGGCCTCTTTCAGACCGACCTGTTCGGTTCGGTTGGCTTGCATTCCCCCGCCATCTTTGTCGAAGAACGCGCCAACCTCATCTTCCTGATCAAGAACCGCGCCACCGAATGGCCGCGCCTCTACATTGACACCGGCCAGGACGCGGAAACCGCTTACAACGCTTCCATGGAAGCCGTCTTCACCCAATATAACATCCCGCATGAGTGGCATCTCAACGTGGGCGAACACACGCTGGCATATTGGAGCCGCCACGCGCTGGAGTATTTAACCTGGTACGCCGAGGGCTTCCAAACCGCCGGCGACCCGCTTCCGACTCCCACCCCCACCGCGACCTTCATCCCCTCCCCCGCGTTGACTCCCGAACCGTCCGCCGCCTCCACCCCCGCTACCGGCTCGACCTCCCCCACAGCGGGCGCGCCCTAACCGGCCTGATATAATCGCCCCATGCCCCTCACCCTTCAAGACGTGGAACACATCGCCAAACTGGCGCGCCTGCAACTGACCGACAAGCAGAAGGAACACTACCGCGGTCAACTCTCGACCATCCTCGACCACATCGCCAAACTGCAGGAACTCGACGCCTCCTCCGTGCCTCCCACCACCAGCGGCGGACTCGCCTCCATGCCCCTGCGCGCCGACGAGTCGCGTCCCGGCCTCGACTTGGAATCCCTGCTCAAGAACGCGCCCGAAAAATCGGACGATCAATTCAAAGTCCCGCCGGTGTTTGAATAAACCAGGAAGACCGAGGATAGAAGACTGAGGACGGAAGACCGGGGACAGTTCATCACTTCGCCCCGTCACCCGTCCTCCGTCACCCGTCCTCCGTCCTCTGTCTCCTCATGCCCTCCCTCTCCTCCCTCTCCCTGACCCAAATGAAAGCCGGGCTCGAACGCGGCGACTTCTCCAGCCGCGAACTCATCCAATCCACGCTGAAACGGTTGAAACGACTCAACCCCTCCCTCCACGCCTTCCTCCACGTCGCGGGCGAGCAAGCCCTCCGCCAGGCTGAAGAAGTAGACCAAAAGCCAACAGCCAATAACCAACAGCCACTAAGGGGAATCCCCATCGCCGTCAAAGATGTCCTCACCGTGGAAGGCATGCCCGCCACTGCCGGGTCGAAAATTCTCGAAGGATTCATTCCTCCGTTTACCGCCACCGCCGTCAAAAAATTACAGCAAGCCGGCGCCATCGTCATCGGCAAGACCAACACCGACGAATTCGCCATGGGCTCCTCCACCGAAAACTCCGCCTACGGCCGGACGATGAATCCCTGGGATGTGACTCGCGTCCCCGGCGGATCGTCGGGAGGAAGCGCGGCCGCGGTGGCGGCGCGCATCGTCCCCGCGGCGCTCGGCACCGACACAGGCGGGTCGGTCAGGCAACCCGCCGCGTTCTGCGGCGTGACCGGACTCAAAACCACCTACGGTCGCGTCTCGCGTTACGGCTTGATCGCGTTTGGGTCCTCGCTCGATACGGTCGGCGTGTTGGCGCGTTCGGCGGAGGATGCCGCGTTGATATTCTCCGTCATGGCGGGCCGCGATCCGCTCGACGCGACCTCGTCCGACGCTCCGATTCCATCCATCGAGTTGCCGCAGGGACACGTTCGCCAGTCGTTCCGGGGTTTGCGAATCGGCGTGCCGAAGGAGTACTTCATTCCCGGCTTGCAGCGCGAAGTGGAGTTGATGACCCGGGTCGCCATTTCGCTCATGCAAGATTTGGGGGCTGAGATTCGCCGCATCAGCCTGCCACACACCGAGTACGCGCTTCCCGTCTATTACATCCTCGCGCCGGCGGAGGCTTCGGCCAACCTGGCGCGCTTCGACGGAGTCCGCTATGGGCCGAGGAGCGACGCGGACTCGATGTGGGAGGCGTTCTTCAAAACGCGCGGCGAAAAATTCGGCGAGGAACCAACGCGCCGGATCATGATCGGGACCTACGCCCTCTCCGCCGGATATTACGACGCCTACTACGGGCAGGCGCAGAAGGTCCGCACGCTCATCGCGCGCGACTTCGAGGCGGCCTTCGCCGACGTGGACCTGATCGCCGCGCCGACCACTCCCAGCACGGCCTTTGTCGCCGGCGCGCACGCGGATGATCCGCTGGCGATGTACCTCGAAGATGTGTTCACCCTGCCAGCCAGTTTGGCGGGAATTCCCGGCGTGTCGTTCCCCGTCGGCTTCGATGACAAGCGCCTTCCCATCGGCCTGCAACTCCTCGCCCCGCGCTTTCGCGAGGATGTGTTATTACGAGCCGCGCACGCCTACCAGCAAATCACGGATTGGCATTTGCAAACACCCAAAATTTAATCGTCCTTGCGAGGGCGTAGCTCGAAGCAATCTCCTCCCATTACCGGGAATTGCTTCGTCGCGACTTTCGCTCCTCGCAATGACGAGACTGTTCAGGAGAAACAATGAACATCCTCGTCACTGGCGGGGCGGGCTACATCGGCTCGGCCACCGCAGAAGCCTTGCTCGAAAACGGACACTCCGTCACTGTCTACGATTCCCTCTCCAGCGGACATCGCGGCGCGGTTCCCGCAGGGGCGCGTTTCGTTCACGCGAATTTGTCGGAAGTGGAAAGACTCAAATCGGTTTTGATGGATGATCCCTTCGACGCGGTCATGCATTTCGCGGCCTTCATCGAGGCAGGCGAATCCATGAAAGAGCCGGGACGATTCTTCGAAAATAATTTTGTCAACTCGCTGCGCTTGATCGAGAACGCCATGCGCGCCGGGGTGAAACGCTTTGTCTTCTCCTCTACGGCGGCGGTCTACCAATCCAGCGATGACCCTCTCACCGAGAATTCTCCCCTCGGCCCCACCAACGTCTACGGCCAGACCAAGTTAATGACGGAACAGGCCCTGGAATGGTACGACAAAGTCCATGGCCTGCATTACGCCGCGTTGCGCTACTTCAATGCTTGCGGCGCGTTGCCCGGCCGCGGCGAGGCGCACCAGCCTGAGTCGCATCTCATCCCGCGCGTGCTCAGCGTCCCGCTCGGCAAGTTGGAGGCGATCAACGTCAACGGCGCAGACTATCCCACACCAGACGGAACCTGCATCCGCGACTACATCCACATCGCGGATTTGGTGTCCGCGCACCTGCTGGCCCTGAACGCGCTCGAAACGCGCGAGCGACTGATCTACAATGTGGGGAGCGGATCCGGCTACTCGGTCCGCCAGGTGATCGAGGCGGCGCGCGCTGTGACGGAGCATGACATTCCCGCAGTCGAGTCGCCGCGGCGCGTGGGCGATCCGGCGCGTTTGGTCGCCTCGCCCGAAAAGATTCGTCGCGAACTGGGTTGGAAGCCTGCGCACGACAACCTGCGCGACATCCTCTCCAGCGCGTGGGAATGGCACAAGTCGCATCCGAACGGCTACGAGGATTAACCTATCACTAGCGGCTGACCAGATTCCCATCACTGACAAGCGCGTCTCCGGCGTTTTCCGAGCCGGAGGCGTGTTTTTATTTCGCCTGACCTGGCTGAGGTTGGAGAACGTCCGTTACGCAAGAAGTATGTCGAACGATTGCGCGTTCTCCGTGGCGTCGCCGTCACATTGTCCCTGAATCAACGACGTGGAGGGCAGGTGTGTACGGTCAGTGGATTTGAACGCGTGACATTTCGGCAGGCAAATGTGAAATACTTTACAAATCAGACTGTTTTGGGTATAATAATAGTGTAATAATTCACAATATGAGCCAAAGGATAATCGCCATGAATGCCATCTCCCACATCGTCATCATTGGCGCGGGTTTCGCGGGGTTGGAAGTCGCGCGCGGTCTTGCCAAAGCCCCCGTGCGCGTCACGTTGATTGACAAGCGCAACCATCACCTCTTCCAGCCGCTTCTGTATCAGGTCGCCATCGCGGGTTTGCTTCCTTCCCAGATCGCTCAACCCGTTCGCTCCATCTTCCGCCGCCAGAAGAATCTCGCCTTCCAAATGGGCGAAGTGACCGAGGCGGATTTCGATCAACGCTTCATTAAACTCAACGGCTCGGTCATCGCCTACGACTTCCTTGTTATCGCGATTGGCGGACGCACGAACTTTTTCGGCCACGAGACCCTGGAGCGAAACGGCTTCCAACTCAAGGATATAGAATCCGCCGTCCGCACGCGCAATCACCTGCTTTCGCTCTTCGAGAAAGCCAGTCACGAGGGGGATGCGGAAAAGCGAAAATCCATGCTCACCTTTGTCATCGTGGGCGGAGGTCCCACCGGCGTGGAGACGGCTGGCGCGCTATCCGAGTTGATGCGCCACGTGATGGTGAAGGATTTCCCCCGCCTCAACCTGAACGAGGCGCGGGTCGTCCTGCTCGAGGCGAGTCCGCACCTCATCGCCTCCTACCCCGACGAACTGCGCCGCGCCACACACCGTCTCCTGCGCGGCAAGAACGTGGAGATTTTGCTGAACACGAAAATGGAAGATTACGACGGTCAACGCGTGACGCTCGGCGATGGGACTCAGATCGAAACTCGCACCGTGATCTGGACCGCCGGCGTGAAAGCCGCCGAACTGGCCGACCGCCTCGGCATGGAGCAAGCCGCTTCGGGCCGAGTCCGAATCGAGCCGACGCTGCAGTTGCCGCGTCATCCCGAGGTTTTTGTCGTCGGGGACGCGGCCTATCTTGTCAATGGGAAAGGTCACCCGCTTCCGATGTTGTCCACGGTCGCCATCCAACAGGGAAAGATCGCGGCGCACAGTATCCGCCGTCTGGTCGCGGGAGGCGAGGCGGTCACGTTCCATTACAAAGACCCCGGCCTGCTCGCCACGATCGGACGCAACGCCGCCGTGGCGCGCATCTTTGGCCTGTCGTTCAGCGGATTCCTCGCCTGGCTGATCTGGGTGGGACTGCACATCTACCGCATCATCGGTTTCCGCAATCGCCTCGCGGTGATGTTCAACTGGGCGTGGGATTATTTCTTCTACGAGAATCAGGCGAAGTTGATCACGAGGGAGTGACGCAAGTAGAAACCCGGTTTCTCCGAGAGACCGGGTTTCTACTATTCCAACTCGCGATACAAAAACCATTGCCCCTTGCGTTCGTCCACGTTTTTCATGGCGCGGTCGTAGTAGAGATCGAATACCTGGCCGGTGTCGACGCGCACGCGAAAGTAAAAGCGGCCCACGTTCAGCGACCCGCGCCCCGCCGCGACGGCCGCGTGCGCGGGACGCATGTTCTTGGCGGCGCGCCCGCGACGGGTGAAGTCGCTCCACTCGGAGAGGGACTCGGCGACGCGGAAGGTTTGTCCGTTCCAAGCGAATCCATTCGGGCAGGGCGGGGACTTTTCCTTCGCAGGCGGCGTGTCGAAGAGGACTTCGATGGGATCATCGTAAAAGTGAATGGGCGTGAAGTCGGTCATGGGGATATGAAGAGGGCGTTCAAGGCAGAATAAACCAAATAACCGGAAAAGATTCCAGCCAGCAAGGGCAGGATGAAATAAATCGGCCAAATGTACAATTCTAAAAATAAGCCCAAAACGAATGCTAAAAACCAATGAAGGGATTGATGGTCTCTTCCACTCCAGGTTTTGTTGACTTTCGCTTGATATTGATAAGCGAATATCGTAACCATTACACCCACTGATACCGCCAAAAGAAAATTGATCGCCCCCATCTTGGCGAGGAAGGCGATCAGAAAACCTGCCATGATAATGACCAGATAACGAACAAGATTCTTGTTCATAATCAGCGGAAACAGAGGAACGCGATTATAGCGCGGGACGCTGCGCGGCCTACCGCCATAAAATAACCGCAAAAGGCATCAACGGATCCATGTATTGCGAGGCGAGGTACACCGCGCACAGTCCCACGGCGTTGATGAGCGTGTGCAGAACGATGCCCGGCCAGATCGAGTTCGAGCGCTGATAAAGAAAGGCGAACAGGAATCCCAGCGTGAACGTCGGGATGAACGCCGCGATGGATAGGTGACTCGCCCCGAAGAGGGCCGAGCTGATCAGCGCGGCTTTGATCCAGCCCAGTCGCTTGCGCAGGCCTCCGAAGAGAAAGCCGCGGAAGACGGTTTCTTCGAAGAGGGGCGCGAGCAAAATGCCCGTGATGAGCAGGAAAATGGGTTGTTCCAGTTGTTCGAAGACGCCGGTGAATTGCTGGGCCTGCACTTCCACGTGAAGCGCGAGCATGATCAGGTTGTTGATGATGTTCACGAAGAGCGCCGCAAACAGGAGGCCGCAGCCGAGGGCGAGCACGTTGGGCGTCGCTTTTTGGAAACCAAGGTCGGCCCAGGTCGCGCCGCGCAGGATGAGAACCGCCAAAATGGGAATGAACTGCAACGGCTGGTAGAAGAGAATGTAAAGCGAGAGAAACCGATCCTGGTCCGGCAGGAGCAGGGGCAAAAGACCGATGCCGACCATGACCAGCGCGAATAGAACGAAGCCAATCAACGTATCCCACAGGGACCAGGGGACGGCAGGCGAGTCGGGGCTGGGGAGGAAGAGGTTTTCGGGGGTGAGGCGTTCGTTGGACATGGGTTTGTTCCTTTTCAATCCCCTGTGTATTTCCAATCCCAAAACCAAAAGGCAAAGCCCTTGAATTCGCCCCACTTCTCGAAGCGCTTCTCCACCTCCTTCGCTGTGACTGGTCTCCCGCCGTGCCACTCGTGCGAGACAAGTTTCAGCGCCCAAGAATCAACCGGGATGAAATCAGAGCGGCCGAGGATGAGCAGGAGGTTGGCCGCCGCGTAGGGACCGACGCCGTTGATCTTCAGCAGTTCCTTGCGCAGCTCGAGCGTGGGCAGGGGCGAGGTTTTCAACGCCTCCAAGTCAAACTTCCCCGAAGCGACGCGCACGGCCAAGTCGTGAATGGCCGGCGCGCGATAGCCCACGCGCGCTTTTTCGCGCAGCGTTTTTTGGCTGGAGGCGGCAATCGCCTCCGGCGTTGGAAATGCATTCCGTTTCTCGTCATCCCCAGGTAACGGTTCCCCAAATTGATTGATGAGATTCAACGTCATGCGCTTCGTCGCGCCCCAGAGCGTGTTCGTCGTAAGAATGGTTTTGATCACATCCTCGAACAGTGTCGGCGAACGCAGCACACGGCCAAGAGACTCCTTCTTGACGCGCGCCAGTTTCCGTTCCCAGCGCGCCGCGGCGTGAAAGGCGGAGAAGTCCGCGTCGAGGGCGAACATCCAGGCGGCCTTTGTCGCGGCTTCCTTGCGTTCGGACGCGTTCAACTTTTCGGTTTCCACGTAAATCCCGTCGCCCGAACCGGAGATGCGATATTCCACCACGCGCCCGTCGGACAGACGGTCAACGTACGAGAGGGTCGAAGACGCCTCATCGTAATGGAAGGGCGCGAGTTGCACCCATCCGTGCGATTGGATGACCGAGCGAAAATTGAACGGTTGGCGGGCAGGCAGGTTGAATTTCATTTGTTATTGTCCCGAATACAGATCATCGTCGCTTGCATCAGCGCGCACAACGCCTCTTCCTCGTTGTGGATGGAAAACGCCTTCCCCTCGCAGACGGTGATTGTCCGCCCGGCTTTGACCACGCGCCCTTCGGCTCGGAATCTCTCTCCCCGGGCGGGCGCCAGCAAATTGACCTTGAACTCCACCGAGAGAACGCGCGCGTCGGCGGGCATGAGCGAAAAAGCCGCGTAGCCGCAGGCCGAGTCCATCAGGGTGGCGACGACTCCCGCGTGGAGGAATCCATCCTGCTGGGTCAGGTGGGAGCCGAAAGGCATGAGCAGATGCACCTCGCCGGGGCAAACCATTCCGACCTCGCCGCCGAGGGTGGATAACATGCTCTGGCGCGTGAAGTTGGCGCGCACGCGGGACTCGAAATTGGGGTCCAGAAAAGTGAAGGCAGTCATGGTCCGTCCATTTTACCCCGTGGCGGGATTTTGGGTCCCGTTGGCGAGGATCGGGCTGGGGCCTTGTCCTCCGCTTGGCGGAGCAGCCGCCCGCACCGAGGCGGCAAGAGGCGAGGAAAATTCAAATTGCCTCTTTCCATTCGGACTAATACGGTGTAAAATGACTACTAAGTCAATAGAAAGGAGCCCTCCGCAAGATTAGCGGTAGTTTCGGTTCCTCCAATCACCTTCACAAGAAAGGATTATCCCATGAAAAAATCTGTTTTAATTTTTTCCACGCTTCTCAGCGTCCTGGCGTTGGCGCTCATCGCCGCCAATCCGGTTGCCGCCGCCTCATACTCGGTGAACGCCGTGCAATTGAATAACAACGGCAAAGTAATTGTTTACGTTGAGGCCGGCAGTTCGCCCTACTTTTCCAACACCGTGACCGTTTCTGGATTCTCCGTGTATCCAACAACCTGCGTTCCCAACGGAGCCGGCGTTCTGGCTTGCTCCATTCAAGGCCAGATCGCCCAGCAACACGGCGGCCAGACGGCCTACATTATCATGAACGCGAACGGCGACAAGGCTTGGTTCGTGGTGCCGGAAGACGATCGCGTCCCAGAGCGACGGCAGGGATGCCGCGACGAATGCTGCGGCGAGGAATGCGAGCCCCAGCGTCCGCAGTAACGTGCGGCGCGAGTCTCGCTCGTCTCTTCTTAGCCGACTCACGTTTGGCCGGCTCCCATCGCAGGGGGTCGGCCAAATTTTTTATTTACTCTGTTGCATAAGCGCTTGGGAATTCCGAAGTTCTACTTCGGGTGGGCGCTCCAAAAGTAGAGCTTTTGGATTCCTCCGCCGAATTTGAAACCCGCTTTTGATTCCGCAATCTTCGTGGTAAAACTACAGGGCGAAGCCCCGCCTCGAAAGCGAGTCCCAATGAACCCAGTGATAGACGCCCTGCTCAAGCGCAAGTCCATTCGCGCCTACGAAGACAGACCCATCGAACCCGACGCGCGCGCCGCCATCCTCCACGCGACCCTGCGCGCGCCCACCGCGGGGAATCTCATGCTCTACTCCATCGTGGATGTGACCGACCAGGCCATCAAGGGCCGCCTCGCCGTCACCTGCGACAACCAGCCCTTCATCGCCCGCGCGCCGATGGTGTGGCTCTTCCTCGCCGACTACCAACGTTGGTTCGACTATTTCCTCGCCTCGGGAGCGCCGGACCTGTGCGAGCGACGCGGCGCGTCCATGCGCAAGTCGCAGGAGGGCGATCTCTTTCTCGCCTGTTGCGACGCGCTTATCGCCGCGCAGAACGCGGTCATCGCGGCCGAATCGTTTGGCGTAGGTTCGTGCTACATCGGCGACATCATGGAACAATACGAAATTCACAAAGAACTCTTCGGCCTGCCGCAATACGTCTTCCCCATTTGCCTGCTCGTTTTCGGTTATCCCACCCAACAGCAAAAAGGCCGCGCCTACACCACGCGCTTCGATGAAAAATTTATCGTGTTCGAAAACCGCTATCGCCGCCTCGACAAAAACGAATTCGATGAAATGTTCGCCGAGCGCGAACAATCCATGCCGCGCGGCCAAGTCATGGAAGGCATCGCCAATGTCGGTCAAGCCATGTATTTACACAAATTCGCCGCGGACTTCACCCTCGAAATGAATCGCTCCGTGCGCCTGATCCTCCGCGAATGGACAAACCCATGATCGCCATCACCCGCGAAGTCAGCCGCGCCATCGAGCATTGTGAATTGACCTACCTCGACCGCGCGCCCATTGACCTTTCCCGGGCGCGCGCTCAACACGAGCAATACCGCCAGGCCCTGCGCGGCCTCGGACTCGAAGTCGTTTCGCTGCCCGAGGAACCCGACTTACCCGACTCTGTCTTCGTGGAGGACGCCGCCATTGTGCTGGATGAGGTCGCCGTGCTGACCAACCCCGGCGCGTCCTCGCGTAAGCCCGAAGTGGATTCTGTCGCACACGCGCTCGCGCCTCACCGGCAACTTCTGCGCGTCGCCCCGCCCGCCACCCTCGACGGCGGCGATGTGTTGACCGTGGGCAAGGTCATTTTCGTGGGCCTCACCCTGCGAAGTAACGCCGCGGCGGTGGAACAGTTGCGCTCCCTGCTCAATCCCTTTGGTTACGCGGTCTTCGGCGTGCCAGTGACGAATTGCCTGCACCTCAAAACCGGCGTGACGCAGGCGGCGGAAAAGACCCTGCTTATCAATCCCAACTTTATAGACAAAAAATATTTCCCCGGCTACGACTTCATCGAAGTAGACGAGTCCGAGCCGCACGCGGGGAACGCGCTGTTGATCGGCGAGACGATCCTCTTCCCGGCCGCGTTCCCAAAGACGCGCGAACGCCTGAAACGGCTGGGCCGGCCCATCGTCACGCTGGAGGCGGATGAACTGGCAAAGGCAGAGGGCGGAGTGACGTGTTGCAGTCTGATCGTGAGATAAAAAAAGAAACCCGGTTTCTGGCAGAAACCGGGTTTCTCATGTCGTCACTTTCCCAACATCACGCGGTTGCGTCCCTTGTGCTTGGCGACGTACATGGCCTGGTCGGCGCGGTTGATGAGGGTTTCGAGGTTGGGGGCGTGCTTGTTCATTCCCGCCACGCCGACGCTGATCGTAACTTTGATTTCCCCTTTGCCTGTAATCGTGGTTAGGTTCTCCACCGCCTGGCGCAGGCGCTCGGCCGCGCGCAGGGCGTTCTCTGGGGAGGTTTCCACGATCAAGGCGATGAATTCTTCGCCGCCGTATCGCCCGACGGGATCCGCCTCCCGCAACTGTTCGCGGCAAAGGTTGGCGATGGCGCGCAGAACTTGATCGCCAATGGGATGCCCGTAGGCGTCGTTGACGCGTTTGAAATGGTCAATGTCGAAGATCATCATGGAGAGGGGACGTTTATACCGGCGGGCGCGCTCGAATTCGGTTTGCGCCAATTCCAGGAACCGGCGCCGGTTGTACAATCCGGTCAGGCTGTCGGTGATGGCGAGGCGCTGAACTTCATCGAAGAGGCGGGCGTTCTCGATGGCGACCGCCACTTGACCGGCGAAGGCGGACGCGATGTCGGCGTCGTTGGGGGTGAAGTGATGAGGTTCGCGGCTGTCTATGGCGAGCAGGCCAATGATCTTGTTGCGGACGATCAGGGGAACTCCCAGCCACGAACGGATGTGCGCGGCGTGTTCGATGGAGCGAAAAATGGGGAAGGTTTCGTAGGTGTCGTTGACCAGGTAGGGCTTGCGGGTTTGGATCACGACGGTGTTGGGATTGTCGGCGGGAATGGGAAAGCGCAGGCCGATCACCGCGTGAATATCCTGCCAGCCCTCGCCGCCGATGATCTCCAGTTCGCCGTCGCGCAGGAGCTGCACCGAGGCGCTGTCGTGTGGAACCACGAAGGCCAGTTGTTCGAGCAGGCGCGTGGTGGCTTCCTGCAAGTTGAGGGTTTCGGAAATGGCGACCCAGGCGCGGCGCAAGGTATCCGATTCTTCGGCTCGGCGATGGGCCTCCTCCAATGCCCGGAATTTTGCCAGGGTGATCGCCACCAGGTCGGTGGCCTGTTCGCTGATGGCGACCTCCTCGCTGGTGAAACGATGCGGCCGGCTGAAGCCGAGCAGGACGGCGCCCAGTTTTTTTCCGTTGGCGTGCATGGGCAGGGCCAGCAGGGAGACGGTTGAGAATTGGCCGGAGATGCGGGGATCGCAATAAGGGGATGCGCGCACGTCTTCCACCACTAAAACGCGACCGGTCTCCAAGGCCGAGGAGCTGAACGTTTTTTCGCCCGGCCGTATCTCCATGTTCTTGTAGCGGGCGCGATATTCCCCATACGCCGCCGTCGGGACGATGCGTTGGCGCGCTTCGTCCCACAAATTGAGGAAGCAGTTGTCGGCTTCGATCAGGATGCCAAGGTGATCCACGATGAATTGGCTGGTCTCCTCCAGGTCGCTTTTTTCGAGGGAGGCGCGGATGATGTTTTGCAGGAGGTCGAGGGTGCGCTGGCGTTTCAGCAGGCGTTTTTCCACGTTGCTGCGCGCCAATGCCGCGCCGAACATGTCGGCTGCGGCGCGCAGGGCTTCGAGTTCCGGTTCGCTCCAGACGCGCTCACGGGCGCATTCATCGAAGCCGATGAATCCCCACAGGCCTCCCTCCACGAAGACCGGCATCGCCACCAGCGACAGGATTTCCTGCGCGGCGAGGAGTTCGCGCTCCGACTCGGGAAACTCGCGCACCGAGCCGGTGATCATGCCGTGCTGTTCGAAGGTCTTCTCCCAGCGCTCGAATCCGACGGCGGTCCACTCCAGGTTTTGCAGGTCGGGGTTGCCAATTTGCGGGACGACGCCTTCCCGAACCCATTCGTATCGCTGGCTGATCTGGGAGACGCCCGTCTCCGAAACGCCGCGCTCGAAAATGTAGACGCGGCTGACCTCGGACGCCTCGCCCAGCCGCGCCAGCGCCGTTTCCACGTTGCGTTCCCAGGCGGCCGATTTCAGGAATAATTCCGAGGCCAGGCTGACGGCGTGCAAAATGGACTCGCGATATTTCAGGGCGGCGCGCGCTTGTTTTCGCCGGGTGATGTCGTGAAAAATGACAATGTACGAAGGCTTTTTCCACCGTCGTTTCACTTCTGAAAAGCTATTGGGCGAGATAACCGCCTCGAATTCCCGCGTTTGGCCGTTGATTTCCAGGGCGAGTTCCACGCGCTGTTCGGTCTCGCCCATCAGGGGTAGGATGAGCGGAGCGCAGTCGCGGCAAACAGACTCGGCCGATTGTCCAACGGCCTGATCCGCCTTCACGTTCAAGATGTCCTCGGCGGAGCGATTCAAGTAGAGGATGCGGCGCAGGGGATCCACCAACACCACGCCGTCGCGCAGATCTTGCAGGATGGCGTTTTGCGCGGGCGGGATGAAATCGAGCAAATTGTAGCGCGCGATCGCCCATGCCACTACGGCGCTGGTGGGAATGAACGCGAAGGGAGTCAAGTCCAAGCCGGGGATGGGCGATAGGTCCGCCAGGTAGACGATATTCCCGAACCAGGTCAGGAGGGTTGCCAGAAGAATTAAAAACGCCTGGGCGCGAAAGAAGGAGGAGAGACGGAACGAATGCTGAATCAGGAGGATACTGCCGATGACGAGAAACAAGTAGGAATACGCCGAGAAGGCCCAAAAGAGCCAGCCGCGCTCTACGTCGAGCAGGATAAGGCCGTTGACGGGTTGTAAGCGCGCTTCGGCGTACATCCAGTGATGAAGTTCATTTGTCCATGCGCCCAGGAGGGTCAGTGTGGGAAGGAGCATGGCGAGGATTTTGTTGCCCAGGGTGAGCAGGGTCGTGCGCCCGGTATGCGCCAGCACAAAACACAACCAGAGGAACGGTACAGCGACGACGCCGGCGTATTCCATCATGGCCCAGAAGAGTTTATCGTTCAAATTGGCGGTGTGTATCTCGATAGCGTAGCCGAACGACCACCAGGCCATGGCAAACATCATGCCCGACAGGAATTGGACGGTAGCGCCGCGCCCTCCTTGCGCGAGGATATAGATTCCTAGCGAGGCGTATACAACGGCGACGATGAAAAGCGCGAGGGGGATGGGGCCGAAATGTGTTGGGAAACCATTCAAGACGGTCATTCTGCTTCCCTTGTCGCTTCCATTCTAAGCCGGAGCGTATGGCTCCTGCATTGCAAATGGCAGACAATTGCCCATCAGTTTTGCAAGTCCCCCATCCGGCAAGTCTCATGCAGGAGCGATAGATAAACGTTGACTTGCCGTCCGATGGGCGCAGGCTTGTGGAAGAAATGCGCCGCGTCTTCATGACGCGGCGCATTGAGTTCTTCAGGCGACTACCTTGTTCGGGTCTATCAAGTATTGCCACCAGTTGTTATGGATTCCGTTTTGGCGGCCAACGGTGTGCGGAAAATGTTTGAGCCACCAGGCGTGGTGGGCGCGGATCTCGCCGCTTCCCCATTCAGCAGACGTCACTTCGCGCACAAACTCGCCGCCCTTGAAATTGGGGAAGTTTGCCAGCCAATCGCCGCACTCGCTGAGGACTTTGCGCGGGTTGTTCCAATCGTAGTCGCGTTCGCTGTTGGGCGCAAAGTGGACGGTTCCACAGGCGGCTTTTCCCGGCGCGGCCTGGTCGTAGCGGCTGAAGCGTTGCCACAGGTTGGCGTTGCCCACCAGGCGCTCGAAGGTTTTGAGCAGGATCGATTCGGCGCGATGGCCGAACGCTTCGAGCATCTCGCCCACGCCGCGCTCGTAACTGAAGCCCATGGTCACAAAGCGACGCGGACAGGTCTCTGCGCCTTTGAGGGGCGGGGCGTTGCACCAGAAGGCGTCTTTGCCGCCCATGATCGATTCGTAGAGACCGGCGTGCGGGAAGGCGAAGATCCACACTTCGTCTATTTCGCCGCTCGCGATCTTGGGCAGGAAGTTGAAGCGCGTGAAGATGGCGTTGTAGTCCGCGCCCGCCGGTTCGTGCGGACGCGCCGCCCCGCGAATCACATCCATGTAGGAGGCGGGAGCGTATTGGAAGCCATCCGTCTTGGCGGGGAACTCATCCACGTCAATGCGCTGGATGATCTGGTAGCGCGCCAGCCCCGAACTGCATTGCAGGATGTCGCTCATGAACTCCTTGGCCAGGTCTTCCACCTTGTACCAGTTCATCTTCTCGGAAAGTTTCTGACCGCCGTCCATGACGGGATCGTAAACCAAGGCCACCACCTTGCTGACCGTGACGGTGGTCGGTTCGTCCGCGCTATCGGGCGGGACGGCGGGCGCGCCCGGTTTGGAGCCTTTCCTGACGCCGAACAACGAGGCGAGGAACGAGAACAGGGATTTAAAGAAGCCGGGGGAGGATTGGGTCATGGTCATTCCTTTGGTCAGCCCAACTCAAGGCAGGTTGGTGGAGTAATACACTTGGTTGCCGAACGCCAGGTAAAGCACGTGATTCGCGCTGACGCTCATGGCGGTGACCGGCCCGGAGGCCAGATTGAGGCTATCGCCGCTCATGCCAAAGATGCCCTGCAACGCGAAGGATTTCAAGTTGACGCGAAAGACCTGCTTGCCTTGGGCGTCGAGCAGGAGCAGGGCGTTTTCGGGCGGCGCGGCGAAGGTCATTTGGGTGAGGTTCGCGCCGGCGAAGGCGCTCGTTCCCCCATAGGCGAGGAAATCCGGGGCGCTCAAAGTCACATCGTTGCAACGCGTGGGCAACTCTTCACTGCGGCGGAAGTTGCATTGGGTCAGCCGCCCGTCGGAATGCAGGAGGTACATCTCGTTCCCGCTGACGCTGAGGTCTATGGCGTCGCGGATCTCCGGAA
Organism: uncultured Anaerolineaceae bacterium; assembly: GCA_964625215.1. GTDB lineage: Bacteria > Chloroflexota > Anaerolineae > Anaerolineales > Villigracilaceae > Denitrolinea. The sequence goes on from CAZVAX010000008.1 coordinate 26,241, forward strand.
CTTGCAGGTCGAAATAAAAATATGGGTCGTCGGGATAGGTGATTGTGCTTTCCCAACTGTCGTACACCCACACCCCGCGCGTGGACGCGTCGAGGATGTAGAGCCGGTTCAGGTTGTCCATGGTGATGGCGGTGACGCGTTCCCAGGTTCCGATGGGTTTGGGGAGCGTTTCGGGATGCGCCACCTGTCCGGGCGTGCAATAGAGCAGGCGGCCGGCCGCGTCCACGCCGATGACGATGGCGTTGTGCAAATTCGGTTTCGGCGGGATGAGCAGGTCCACCATCGAGCCGATCTCTGTGCCGCCGTTGTCGCCGGGCGCGCATTGGAAGGTGAGATCGAGTTCGTAGCCGCGCGGGGTGACGGCGGCGCGCAGAATGCGCCCGCTGGCGGCGTCCAGCATGAACAGGTCCGATTCGTTGGCGGCCATACGGCTCACCTGCGCGTCGAGTTTTGGATTGAAGGCTTGCAGGAATCCCAGGCGCGAAATCCCCAGCAGGCGATCGAGGTTGGATTGCGCCTCCTGCCGCAGGGCGCTGGTGCGCGGGGTCGCGCCGCCGTACGTGTCGGCCTGGTCGAGTTGCCCGATCACGTTCTTCCACGCCTCGAGCTGGCGCAGGGGATGGGTCTCGCGCTGGGCGAGGCGGGCAAGATCCTCGGCCTTGGCGAGATAACTTTCGTAGGAGGCGCTTCGTCCCAGACGCAGGTAGAACACAAAGGCGATCACCGCCACCAACACCGGCACCGCGATGGCGATGAAGACCTGCGTCGCGCCGGAGAGGGAGGCAGGCGCCGGCGACTCGGTTTCGGCGTCGGGAAGCAGGCGCGGCAGGAACCGGCGCAGGCCGGCCCCCATTTTTTCGCTGGCGCGCCGCCAGACATGGATGGCGTTGACCGCGACCTGGGCCGCCCGCCGCGTCGTTTCGGAGGGGACGCGCGGACCAGCGGGCGCGGCCTCCACATCCGCCTCCGGCTGGACGGGTGGGCCGGGTTCAACCTCCAACGAAGGGAGCCGCGGAATGGAGGGAGGAAATTCGCGTTCCTGTTGCTGCTGCTGGAGGGCCATCTCGGCCAGTTCTTCCACCAGCGCTTCGCCTTCATCCGCGGGAGGTTGGGGCGGAATGGCGTACGCCGAGGGTTCGTTTTCGGGAGGGCGTCCCACGATGTGGGCGGCGTTGAGCGAATTGATATTTTGCTCCGCCGAAGCGGGCGTCGCGTCGGATCGCCTGGGTAACTTGGTGAGGATCTCCGCGCGGGGCGTTTCTGTCTTGGCGGGTTTGGGGACCGGGACGCGCGGCGGGTGGGCCTCACCCGGCCCGGGCGGAGTCGGATGCGGAGAGTGGTGGGCCGAACGCGCGTCCGCGGGCGTGAGTCGCGCGATGGCGACCGATCCTTTTCCCTCCGTCGCTTGCGCGAGGGCCGCATGCAGGTCGCCTTGCGCGAGCGACATCATGCGTTTGCGCGCCGTCTCCATCGGTTGCAGGCCGCGCTCGGTGGCGAGGGCGTTTTCCCAGGCGGGCGGGACGTTTTGCGCGTGGCAAAACAACAGGCGGTCGCCGGGCTGGAGCGCGACTTGCGAATAATATTGGTTGAAGGTGGGACTGAGGCCGATGCCCTTGCCCGAACGGGCCGGGTCATGCAGGCGCGTCACGTCGGCGGCGCGGAAGACCAGCGCGTGAGTCTGTCCGCTTTGGAGCAGGGTGAGTTGCGTATCGCGCAGGGCCGCCAGGATGAGCGAGCCGAGCGCGTATTGGCCGCGGCTGGCGCTGGCAAAGTTGCGTTCGAGCAGGAGGTTGTTCGCCGCTTCGGCGGCGACGCGCAGGGCCGAGGTGAGCGAGCCGGGCGCGCGGTAAAAGGCGGAGGCCGCGGCGTTGGTGAGTTGCATGTAATCGGCGACGGGGAAGGGGGTGTTGCCGCTCAACACGAGCGAGACGATGAGGGCCTCGCGTTCGCGGCCGCGCGCCGCGCGGCGCGGCGGCATGACGGCCAGCAAGCCGGGCAAGTTGGGCAGGTCCTGTCCGTTAAGGCGATGGAGGCTGTAGAGGGCGAGGTCGAGGGACATTTTGGGGGACGCGGAGGAACGTTGAACGAAGATCCACAAAGCGCCGGTAAGAACTTGGGAAAGGTCCCTATCATTATACTGGTAAAATTTATTCACATCCCCTTTTTGGACAACCATGGAATTCACGCTGCATACCGATTTCGAATCCCTCGCGCCGCTTTCGGGCGCGTGGAACGCGTTGCTCGCGGAAAGTCTCACCGATGTTCCCTTTTTGCATTTCGAATATCTGCGCGATTGGCAGCGCGCCCTCGGCGGCGGCGAGTGGAGTCTGGTCGAGTTGCGCGTCGTCACCGCGCGCGACGAGGGCCGCCTGATCGGCGTCGCGCCGCTCTTTCAAACGGTCAATCGCGACGGCCTGTCCGCGTTGATGCTGCTCGGCTCGATTGAAATTTCCGACTATCTGGATTTGATCGTCCGACCCGCGGACCTCTCCCGCTTTCTGGCCGGATTGCTCGACTTCCTCGCCTCCTCCCCAAGTTGGCGCGTCCTCGACTGGTACAACCTCCCCGAAGCCTCCGCCTCCATTCCGACCCTCGAAGCGGAATCAGCGCAACGCGGCTGGACCTTCACCCGCGAGGTCTACCAACCCGCGCCCTACATTCCTCTCCCCGCGGACTTTGACGCGTACCTCGCGATGATTGACAAGAAACAGCGTCACGAGATCCGCCGCAAGATGCGCCGCGCCGCCGAGCACGAAGTCCCCGTCCGCTGGCGCCTCGTGGAGGACGCGTCCACGCTCGACTCGGAAATGGACGCTTTCTTCGAGTTGATGAAACAGGACCCCGCCAAGGAAAAATTTCTCACCGAGGCGATGCGCGGTCAGATGCTCGCCACGGCGCGCACGGCCATGTCGAAGGGCTGGTTGTGGCTGGCCTTCCTCGAGGTCGGCGGGAAGAAGGCCGCGGCGGAATTCAACTTCGATTACGGGAATCGCCTGTGGGGTTACAACTCCGGCGTCAACCGCGACTTCATCGAGTTGTCGCCGGGCTGGGTCTTGCTGGGACACGTCCTGCAATGGGCCTGCGAGCATGGCCGAACGGAGTTCGATTTTATGCGCGGGAACGAGGAGTACAAGTATCGCTTTGGGGCGAGGGACCGGTCCGTGATGAGGGTGAGGGCGATGAGGTAGTTGGCTGGTTACGTAGTTTGATCGGCTACTAGAGGAATCCAACCTGATGGCCGATGCCAAGCGCGAGACTGCCAACACAAATTGCCAGCGCGGCGGATAGCATGAATCCCAGAATCGCAATCGTGTAGTTTGTTTTCAAAAGCGGATCAACATGGAGGAATACAGACAAGCCATTGGCGCGAAATGGATAAAACCCGTGGACGGAAGTGGTGCAAATGAATGATAGCGTCATGCCCACCCACAGGAAAACGGATTGCGTCCCCGAAAGCAGGCGTGAATTTTCTTCGATTTTCCAGACTTGGAAAACAAAATACAGGCCGAGCGCCATCAAAACCGACACTCCAAGCCCAAAGCATGGGACAAACCATGCCGGGAATATATTGAACTTTGCAATGTCATAAACTGCCTTTACGGACAATAGGCAAACCGAAGCAAGAATAATCCCTGGAAGGACTTTAGTTACACGTACCGTTCCGAAAGAATGGGTATCTTGCGGACTTGGGTTCATGGCATCTCCTTCACAACCCTCACCGTCTCAGTAGTATGTCGCTCGATTATAGCAAACAAAAGAGCCGGACATTCGCCCGGCCCCTTGTGCACCTGTCTACGTGTATACCTGTGTACGTTTCTACCTCCCCCCCACATTCGTCACATAATACACCCCCTCCGATACGTTCCACGTCACGTTGGGGAATCCCAATTTCGCGAGTTTGCCGAGGATCTCCTCTTTGCCAAAAAGATTGTAAAACGGGTGGCCTTTGATCCTGCGATACACGGCATGACTGAAATTCTGGAAACTGATCCCCTTGGGATGCACGTCGAACAAAAACGACGCGCTTTGAATGGACTGGAACAGCCGCGCGAACTCGTCTTCGCGCAGGTAGGGGGTCAGGCCCATGCCGAGCACAAAGTCGAAGGGACGCTGGGCGTCGAAGTCCAGGTCGGCGATACTGCTGGCGAGGAAGGTTAATTTGTCCGTCATGCCCAGCGACTTGGCGCGGTCGTTGGCGAATTGGACCGCTGGCCCGGAAATGTCCACGCCGGTGACGTGACCCACGCCCGCTTCCTTAACCAGGTTGAAGGCCAGCCGACCCGACCCGCATCCCAACTCCAACACGCGCGCCGGTTTCACCTTCTTGACGATCTCCAGCGCCACCACGGGACGATGTCGCACCGGCCCGCGAAAGTAATGCGCCACGCGCTCCACCCACGAGACGGGTTTTGCCTCGGCGTTTCCGTACGAAATCTCCTCCCAATCGAGAATGCTGTTTTCCCAATATTCTTTTTGGTCTTTCATGTTGTAAACTCCTGAATTTTTTTCCGCTTTCCAACCGTCGTTGCGGGCCGCCGGAGGCGGCGAAGCGATCTCCCCTGCTGCGCGCGGATTGCTTCGTCGCTCACTGCGTTCGCTCCTCGCAACGACGGGATCATTGCAGTGTCGAATACGAAACTACGCGGATTCCAAATTCGTCGAGCAATTGCTCTTTCGTAAACGACGTGACCGCGCGCAATTCGTCCAGCCAGTGATAGTTGATGTGAAAAGGCGGGTCGTCGTTATCCGCGCCGACGTGACACATCAACTCGTTCAGTCCCGGTTTCATGCGGCGCAACATGCCGAGGATGGCCTCGCGCGAAAGTCCGCCGCCCTCCGTGAAGCCGTGGAAATCGTCGGGCCAGCGAAGATGCGATTTCAGCGCGAGCGCGTCCCACGCGCAGGCCGCGTTGAGCATGAACTTTTGCAGGTAGCGCCCGTTCAACGGCCCATGCGACAGTCGCTCGCGCGGTAGGCGGATGAAACGCACGTTGTACTCGCGCGCCACCCGCTTCAAGACTCCGACCAAGCGGGGATGCGCGTGAACGTGATTGTGACCGTCGAGATGGTCCACGCGCACGCCGTGCGACAGAACCTTTTCGATCTGCCGACGAAACTCCCGCTCCACGCTTCGCGCTTGACCTGGAGCGGCGCGAGCCAACGAAGCGAACGCGGCCACAAAACTTTTTTTGGAGAGGGCTCGCAGATAGTCGCTGTCGCTGAGGGGAGGATATTCGTGCAATGCCAGGTGGACGCCCACGCCCAGGGTCGGGTGGGCCCGCACAATCGTCAGCGCGTGATCGAAGGTGGGCGAGTTGGCGACGAGGCTCGCGCTGGAAACGAGTCCCTCGCGAAAGGCGGTCGCGATGCCCTCGTTGATTCGTTCCGTGCGCCCCAAATCGTCGGCGTTGACGATAAGTTGAATGTCGTTTCGCTTCATGCTCGGCCAATTATACCCAACGGAGAAAACCAAAAGAGCCGGGCCGTCGCCCGACTCTCTTCCCTTTGACCATGCGATTACCCTACTCCCGATCCTGCCCGAACGCGATGACGACGATGTGCTGGTTGAGGAATAGCGGCGAGGAGAAATTTTCGGACGGCACAACCTGGCCGAGGGTGTAGCCGCCCGCGATGGGAACGTCGGCGCCGAGGATTTCCTGCACCGCGGCGATTTCCGCGCCGGGGTTGGATTTGAGCAACATCTGCCAGGCAATGTCCACCAGCACGAGGGCAAACGCCGGTTTGGCGTCATCGAGGCGGAGCAGGGCTTGTTGGGCCGCTTTTTGGGCCGCGCTCTCACAGGCGGCGCGCGAACCGATCAACAGGTAGGCGTCCGCGCCATCGCGCACGGGAGCGTTCATGCGGAAACTCCCGTCGGCTTCCACGCGCAGGGGCGAGCGGACGATCAATTGATCGCCTTGTTCGACGCCCAGGGGGTAGAGACGCGTCAGGTAGCTGAGGGGAGGGAAAGCCCAATCGCGGGCCGGGTAGCCGAAGAGTTGCGCGTACGTTTCGGATGCGGGCCGACCGTCGAGGGTGCGGAGCCAGAAGCCGCGCGAACGCGTGACCCGGAACTGGCTTCCCACCGGGTCCCAGCCGTGCGCGTGACCGATGCCAATGCGGACGTTTCCGCGCAGGATGGCCGCGGCCAGACCGCCCGTTCCGGCTTGCGTGCCGGCGATCTGGTAGGTGATGCCGGTGTGCAGGTCGCCGCTGGAGAGGCCGCCGACGATCGGCATGGCGCGTCCGGTGAGGGAATTGCATAATTGCTCGGCGTCGCCGTTGAATCCGTCGGCGAAGAAGAAGAGGTGTTGGTTGGGAATCTCGTTGGGGCAAAGTTGCAGGAGACGGTTGGCGGTTTCGCGTCCGCTCTGGGCGTAACCGGGGAGCCAATGGACTTCGGCGCGCATTTCGCCGCTGAGCAGGGCCAGCGCCACCGAGTGCGGGTGAATGCCCTCGCCCGTCAACCCGGCGGGCGCGCTGAACCCAAAGAGCGGCATATCGCCGGTGAGGCTCGATACGCCGGCGGCCACTTCGCGCGGCTGGTATTGGTGCGAAGAGATCACAATGCCCAAGCTCGGCGTCACCGAGCCCAGGCGGTTGAGCGCGTGATGCGCCGCCTGCAGGCCGGCTTCGCGTCCATCGAGCGCTTGTGCATATCCAACGGCTGAGAGCAGGGTCATGTTATTCTTCCGCCACAGGAATGGTAAAGTGGAAGGTGGCGCCTTTTCGGTATTCGCTCTCGAACCAGATGCGCCCGCCTTGCATCTCCACCAAACTCTTGGTGATGTTCAAGCCCAGACCGGTGCCGGGGGCTTCGCGCGCCTTCTGGTCGTCGGAGCGGAAGAATTTTTGGAAGATCTTTTGCTGGTCTTCCACGCCGATGCCGATGCCGTTATCGCGCACCCACAGGTGAACGACGCGCGCCGCGCCTTCCGGGTCCCATTGATTGTGGGTGGCTTCCGCGCCCACGATCACGTCGCCGCCTTCGGGCGTGTATTTGTGGGCGTTGCTCACCAGGTTGATCAGCACCTGGCTGACGCGCGTGCGGTCGGCCCACACGAGCGGCAGTTTTTCGGCGATCTTCACTTCGATGGTTTGTTTCTTATCTTCGATCTGGCGGCGGGTGGAGCGGACAGCCTCTTCGACCACCTCGGAGGCGTCCACCGCTTTGAAGTCCAGGCGGAGGCGGCCGGCTTCGATCTTGGAGTTGTCGTTCAGATCCGAAACGAGGGTGGACATGCGTTCCACGTTCGAGCGGATGGTGTTCAGGAAGTTGGCCTGCATGTCGGTGATGGCGCCCACTTTGCCGCCGGCCAGCAACTCGGTGTAACCCTTGATGGAGGTCATCGGGTTTTTGAGTTCGTGCGCCACGAAGGAGACGAAGTCGCTCTTGGCGAGGTTGGCGGCCTGCACTGCCGCGTACAGTTGCGCGTTGGCGATGGCGATGGCGGCATGGTCGCCGAGACGGTTGAGGAAACTGATGTCTTCCACGGCGGGGACGAGGCTTTCGAGCATGAGCAAGCCGATGACTTGCGCCTCGCGTCGAATTGGGATCACGATCTGCTCGCGCGCATCGGGCAGGAGACTTCCCCCCAGGAGCGGGTCGAGAATTTGACGTTGGGGCTGGCCGTTTTCCACGGCCTGACGGAGGCTGGGCAAGTCGAGCGGCATGGGAGTTTCGGCGTAGCCCGAGAGGTGCTCGCCGTAGCCCTGGTGGGCCATGATGCGCAGGTCGCGCTCTTCGATCATGCCGATCAACCCGGCGTTGGCGCGCGATTGGCGCATGGCCCATTCGAGGGTGATGCGCAGGGCGCGGTCCATTTCGAGGCTGGCGTTAAGTTCGCGGTCAATGCGCTGCATGACCGAGAGTTCCTCCACGCGAGCAGCCAGTTCCTGGTCGGTGAGGGTGTAGAGGCGGGCGTTCTCGATGGCGACCGCGGCCTGGCCGGCGAAGGCGGTGAGCAGATTCTGATCGTCGTCGCCGAAGGGCAGGCCGTCTTTGCGGTTGATGATCTCGATCACGCCGAGGACGCGGTCCTTAACTTGGAGGGGGACGGCCAGCAAGGTCCTGCTCACGAATCCGGTTTGCTGGTCGGTGGCGGCGTGACGCGAGCCGGATTTTTGGGCGTCGTTGTCTATCACGGGTTTGCGCGTATGCACGGCGCGCCCGACGATGCCGCTTCCGGGCGGCAGGCGTTGTCCCATCAGGTTGGCCGAGCTGGGCGGGCCGACGGTCACTTTGAAGATCAGTTCGTCGGTCTGCTCATCCACGAGGAAGAGGCTGCCCGCTTCGCAGTTCAAGATGGAGACGGCGTTTTCGAGGATGTTCTTGAGCAGGGGTTCCGATTCGAGGGTGGAGGTCAACTGCCGCGTGATCTCGTTCAGGGTGGTCAATTGGCGGGCGCGGCGCTGCGACTCTTCGAGCAGGCGCGACTTGACGATGGCGCCGGCGGTCTGGTCGGCGATGTTTTGCAGAAGTTCCAATTGGCCGCGCGTATAATTGATGAGCGAGTCGCGGCTTCCCACGCTGAGCGCGCCGATGGTCTCCGCGCCGGCGTTGAGCGGCACGCCCATCCAGGCGTATACGCCCTCGCTATCCGGCAGGACATTGCGCGTCTGGCATTCGTGCATGTAATCCTGCGTGATGAGCGGGCGTCCCTTGCGGATTACATCCTGCGCGAGGCCCGTGTTGGCGGGCAGGGGTTCGTTTTCCAGTTCTTCGCGCAGTTCCTTGTTTTCCACGCAGAAGCCGTAGTAGTAATAGTCGGTGGCTTTGTTATGGAGGGTGATGTGAAAATCGGAGGCGGGGACGATCTGCAGGGTTTGGGCGTAGATCAACTCAAGCACATCCTCGAAGGAGAGCGTGATGTTGACGCCTTGCGAGACGCGCGTGAGGGTGTTCATTTCCTGCACGCGGCGTTCCATGTCCGAAACGGTTTGGGCGCGTTCGATGGCGATGGCGGCCTGTTCGCAGAGACTGTCGAGGAAGGTCAACTCCTGCGGAGTGTAGACCTGACCCGAGACGCGCTGACCCAGGGCCAGCCAGCCGAGCGGGCGTTCTTTGCCGGGCAGGCGCACGAAGAGATGCGCGTCGAGAATCGCCAGGCGCGTTTCCTCCGGTCGGAGCGCGGCCGGAAAATTGACTCCATCGAGATAGAGCGGGAGGTGTTCCTGCCGGAAGTAGTTGACGAGAGGACTGGTGGCCGCAAAACGGATATCGCTGGTGGGACGATTGTCCGGGCCGGGAGTGGCCGAGTATTGGTCGGTCAGGCTGTCGTAGATGAATAGATGCGCGCGGTTCGGGCCGAGCGTGCCCATGACGGTGTCGCGCAGGGCGTGACTGATGCCCAATTGATTCACTTCCCCCGATAATTTGTGGGTGAACTCCTGCTGACTCTGGGTGTAGGCGCGCTGTCCGCGGAAGAAGGTGGTGTCCACCAGGGTTCGCGCCTGGTTGCGCAGTGGGTTGAGCAGGAGGGCGACTACGAAAATCACGAAGCCCAAAACGACGGGATCGTTCAGTGAGAAGGCGTCTTTGAAGATCAGGCTGAGACCGGCCACCAGCATGGCAAAGCCGCCGCTCACGAAGATCGCCATCAGGGCATAGAACAATCCCTGGCGCACCCAATCGTCGGTGCGGAGGATGCGGAAGCGCAGGATGGTGTATCCCAGGCTGGCGGGAAAGATGACGAGAGGAAGGAAAAGCAGGGGGGTAAAGGAGGGTCCGGCGGGCGCGCCAAACATGAACGCGACCAGCGGGTTGATCAACAGCCACAACATCGGCGCGCCCAGTCCCAGGATGGCGCCGCCCATGATGAAGCGCGCCTGCGATTTGACCACCGGCGAGCGCGCCCGAAAGGTGTGGTAGAGCATGACGGCCATGAAGAACAGTCCGCACAACGCGGAAAATAGATACAGGAGTTTCCAGGGAAAGAAATACGCGGTGGGTTGTTCGAAGTCGTAGAGATAGAGGAAGGTGTTTGCCGCCAGGAGCAGGCCAATGGCGTAACCGATCCAACGCAGGTAGGGACGCGAGATCACCAGTTTGGCTTCCTGCGGGAAGGCCAGAGCCAGGTCCACCAGCGCGCCGCCGATCAGCGATAGTCCTAGGGTCCAGAGATAGGGGAAAAGGTGATAGGAGTATAGGTCGAAGAGCGTGCCGGTGACGATAGCCAGGGAGGAGGCAAAGATCGAGAAGGCGCGCCCCGCTGACTCGGTCCGACGCAGACCGAAGATCCATCCGCTCGCGATCAAGAAGATAATGCTGATGATGGTTGGAAAGATCAGGTAGGTTTCACGGTCCGCGGTGGGGAAGGAATGCAGGGTGACGAGGTAGGTTTTTCGCTCATTCTCGCGCGTGCGGGTCACCACTTCCACGTTTTCGCCAGGGGAGAAGGGACGCAACGCGTTTTGCAGGTCGCGCGCATTGTGGATGTCTTTCCCGGTTACGGTGACCAACTGCTCGCCCAGCGTGATGCCCTGGTTGTACAAGTCCCAGCCTTCGGAGGAACCGGTCGGCTCCGCGCCGTTGTAGGCCATAGTCTGTTCGAAGATCGCCCCCAGGAAAGGAAGTTGCAACCATCGGATGGAATTGTAGAGGGTGATGGCGACCGCGATGACCGCCGCGATTTGATACGCCAGAGCGACGCCTTGAAGGAATTTATTGAGTCGTGGGATGAATCGTTCGAAATTGGACATAAGGGCTGGGTCTCTTCGGTAGCCGAATTTTACTCTCATTTTCGGACCGGGAAGATACTACTTTCATAACAAAGCCTCCCTTACTTAAATGAAAACCCCGCGCTTCGGTTGGAAACGCGGGGTCGGCGGAGCCGGTTAGATGTCCAGGTTGCGAACCGCTTTGGCGTGGGTTTGGATGAAGCGACGGCGGGGATCCACCGCGTCGCCCATCAGCATGTCGAAGGTGCGGTCGGCTTCGGCCGCGTCGTCCACCGTGACGAGGAGCAGGGTGCGGTTTTCCGGGTTCATGGTGGTCTCCCAGAGTTGTTCCGGGTTCATTTCGCCCAGGCCCTTGTAACGCTGGACGCTGGCCTTGTCGGCGGCGGCCATGTCTTTCAGGGTCTTGTCTTTTTCCTTGTCGCTGTAGGCGTACTTGACGTTGTTCTTGTAGGCGATGCGATACAGCGGCGGTTGGGCGATGTAGAGATGACCGTCTTCGATCAGGTTGGGCATGTAGCGGAAGAAGAAGGTGAGCAGGAGGGTGCGGATGTGCGAACCGTCCACGTCGGCGTCGGTCATGATGATGACGCGCCCGTAGCGCAATCCTTCCACATCGAAGTTGTCGCCGATGCCGGTGCCGAGGGCCGAGATGAGGGCCTTGATCTCGTTGCTCGAAAGGATCTTGTCGAGGCGGGCGCGCTCGGTGTTCATGATCTTGCCGCGCAGGGGCAGGATGGCCTGGAAGTGACGGTCGCGTCCCTGCTTGGCGCTTCCTCCCGCGCTGTCGCCCTCGACGATATAAAGTTCGGTCTTGCTGGAATCGCGTTCGGAGCAATCGGCCAGTTTGCCGGGCAGGGTCAAACTTTCCAGCGCGGACTTACGGATGACGAGGTCGCGCGCTTTGCGGGCCGCGTCACGCGCGCGCGACGAGGTGAGGCATTTGGCGACAATGGCCTTCGCGGCCTGCGGATTTTCCTCGAGGAAGGTGGCGAAGGCGTCGCCCACCACCTGGGTGACGTAGGTTTGCACCTCGGGATTCATCAACTTCACTTTGGTCTGGCTCTCGAATTGCGGGGATGGATGCTTGACAGAAACGATGGCGGTCAGGCCTTCGCGTGTGTCGTCGCCGGTGAAGTTGGGATCCGAGTCTTTGAGCAGGCCGCTCTTGCGGGCGTAGTCGTTGATGACGCGCGTCAGCGAGGCGCGCAGGCCGGTCATATGCGTGCCGCCGTCAATGGTGTTGATGGTGTTGGCGAACGAATATACCGATTCAGTGAACGCGTCGGTATATTGGATGGCGGCTTCGACGCCGATGCCTTCGATCTCCTTTTCCACGTACACCACCGGATGGAGGTTCTCGCGGTTGCGGTTCAGGTAACGGACGAAGGAGGTGATGCCGCCCTCAAAGTAGAAGGTCATCTCGCGGTTGGCGCGCTCATCCACAAAGCGGATGGTGACGCCGCGCGTGACGAAGGCCATCTCGCGCAGGCGCTGGACGAGGGTGTCGAAACGATAATCGAAATCTTCCACGAAGATCTGCTTGTCGAATTTGAAGGTCTGCTTGGTGCCGGTCTCATCCTTCACCTTGCCGATCTGGTGGATTTTTCCCTGAGGGATGCCGCGTTTGTATTCCTGTTTCCAATATTTGCCGTCGCGCTTGACCTCGGTGACCATCCACTCGGAGAGCGCGTTGACCGCGCTGACGCCCACGCCGTGCAAACCGCCGGAGACTTTGTACCCGCCCCCGCCGAACTTACCGCCCGCCCCGATCACGGTCATGACCACATCCAGCGTTTCCATCGGTTTGCCGTTCGCGTCCTTTTTGGTCGGGTGAGGTCCCACCGGAATGCCGCGACCGTTATCTTCCACGGTCACGCTGCTGTCGGGATGGATGGTGATGTCAATGCGATTACATGCCCCGGCCAACGCCTCGTCAATGGCGTTATCCACCACCTCGTAGACGAGGTGGTGCAGGGCTTTAATGTCCGTGCCGCCCACATACATGCCCGGGCGCTTGCGGACGTGTTCGATGCCCTCCAGGGCTTGAATGGAACTGACATCGTAATTGTTGGTATTCTTGGATTCCGCCAAAATGGCCTCCAGATGATTAAAGAAAATCGCTAAAGCGCCTGCCGGGGCGACTCGGCTTTCATGCGTTCGATGACGGTCTCCAACCAGATGTTCATATCCCGATAATAAATGAAACTGGCGGCCAGCAGGGAAGTGGTAATGAAGGCGTGCCCCGCCACGCCGACCAACAGCATCCACGAGTCGTCTTCCGGTACGCTCCACAGGTAGTTCAGTCCCTGGCCGAGGATGAAGATCGTCAGCACGAACATGCTGGCCGAGGGCAGGGTGAAGCGCGCCATCCGCAGGCTGGATGCAATGGAGTTGAGAACGTTCTGTCCGCGCAGGAAGATCCCATGCGGCGCAAAGAAGACCGGCACGATCAACCACGACGCGACCATGGCGATCGCGAAAAAGGCGAGCTGCATGATGAACGTATCAATTTGATTGAGGTACGCCAAAATCAGCATGAGCGGTACGCCAAGGATCGTCGCCAGGATCGAAAATCCCACGCAGAATAAGAGCGCTTGCGCGATGGCGCGTAATGGCCGGCGCGTTGCCGGCTTTTCCACCAATTCCGAAACGCGAACGAAATACAACCCTCCCAGAATCCATCCCAACAGAATGAACAGCGCCAGCCAGCCCAACAGGGAAAGCCACGAACTCACCTCGATCACCGACGGCGACCCGAGGGGGGTGGCGACCGGCATCTTTGCCTGCATCAGGCTCGATATTCCGAGCGGGAACGTGCGCAACAGACTCAGCAGGTTGAATTTTTGCAAAGCGTCGGCCAGCGTTTCTTGCGCGCTTTTCAGTTGCTCGATTTGCGAAGCGGTGGGCAGGCCGTATTCCATAAACAGGTCCATGTAATCCGCATAGGTTTGCAGGATGACCTGTTTCACGCTCAAGCGGGGTCCCAGCCACAGCAGGGCATCCAGCGCCAACGGCAGGAGAACGACCCACAGGTGATTGGAGATGATATCCAAACCGGACTTGATCGCGCCGACTACGCCGGGCGGCGGCGGGAGAGACTTGTTTTCTGAAGCGTTCATAAGCGATTAATTTTACCATATCGGCCCTCTTGGGTTACAATCCCAACGTATGGAAAAACATTCCACTCTGCCTGGGGCCGACCGTATCGGCATTCTAACGGCGGCGGTCCTGCTGACGTTTGCCCTGACGCGTTTGCTTCCCGCCTCTGCGGTCGAATTGCGCTTTACGATGGGAGATTTCTTTCTCGTTTATCCTGTTGACCTCACCACCATCCTCACCCTGCTCGCCGGCGGCCTGACCGCCACCGGCATGGATTGGCTCCTGCGCGGGCATCCCGCGTTTGGCAAACGCCTTCCCGTGGAGCATTGGCTCCTGCCCACCCTCACCACCCTGGTCACTGGCGTGCCCCTGGCCCTCCTCCCCAGCGGACTCTCCTGGTGGATCGCCTTTACCGTTGCCGGCCTGGCGCTCGTGATCGTTTTCATCGCCGAATACATCGCGGTGGACGCCGCCTCTCCCAGTTACGCCGCGGCCACCATCCTGCTAACGGCGCTCTCCTTCGCCATCTACCTGATTCTGCTCGTGGCCTTACACTCCACCGGTCCGCGCCTCGTTCTCCTGATTCCCTCGGTCTTTGCCGCCAGCGGATTGGTAGCCCTGCGCGCACTGCATCTTCGTTTGCAGGGACGTTGGGAATTCGCCTGGGCGGCGGGCATTGCCCTCGTTTCCACGCAACTCGCTTCGGCCCTGCACTACTGGCCGATCGCGCCGATTCGGTTTGGGTTGCTCCTGCTCGGCCCGCTCTACGCGCTCACCTCGCTCGCGGGAAGCCTCGAAGAAAAATCGTCGGTCCGCCGCGCCCTGGCCGAACCGCTGATCGTGCTGACCCTCGCCTGGGGATTGGCCGCCCTTCTCGGTTAATGCTCTCCCGCCTCGTTCTCACACAACAACATCTCAACGGGATGATTCGCCATGCCGCGCGGCAGGCTCCGCTCGAAGCGTGCGGATTGCTCGCCGGGCGCGCTGGCCGGGTGGAGCGTCTGCTCGCGATGGAAAATGCAGAACGGAGTCCTGCGCGCTTTCGGATGGATCCGCTCGAACAATTGCGCGCCTTCGAATGGATCGAAGAACGCGGCCTCCACCTGCTGGGAATCTTCCACTCGCATCCCGCGGGGCCCGAAGCGGTTTCGCCGACCGACATCGCCGAGGCCTCCTACGCGGTCGTCCACATCGTGGTATCCCGCCCGCGCGAAGATGGGAGCGAGTGGCAGGCGCGCGGTTTCTGGATCGAGCCCGGCAGGGTCACGGAAGTGGCGCTGATCGTCGAGTAACCCGCCGGAGGCTTTTGTGTTATCGTTTTCATCCCATTCAGGAGCGCTTCTGTGATCGCGACTTTAATAAACATCGGCGTGGTGCTGTTAGGATATTTGTTCGGTTCCATTCCATTTGGATTACTGGTGGTGAAATTGACCACCGGCAAGGACATCCGCCAGGTGGCCAGCGGCCGCACCGGCGGGACCAACGCCATGCGCGCCGCCGGGTTTTGGGCCGGCTTGCTCACCGCTCTGCTCGATATTTTGAAAGGCGCCGGCTCGGTGTGGATCGCGAATGCGCTGGTCCCCGAACAGCATCTGGCGCATGTGCTGGCCCCGATCGCCTCCATTCTGGGTCACAACTATTCGATCTTCCTCCCGCACTACGATGAGAACGGACGCTTCAAAGGCTTGCGCGGAGGCGCGGGCGGCGCGCCCAGCGTGGGCGGCGCGTTCGGTCTGTGGCCGCTTTCGCTGGCGATCATCCTGCCGTTGGGCGCGGTTGTATTTTTCACGGTGGGGTATGCCTCCGTGACCACCATGAGCGTGGCCTTGTTCGCCATCATCGTGTTCGCGGCGCGCGCCGCCCAGGGGGCCGCGCCGTGGACGGATGTGTTGTACGGCGTGGTGGCCGAGATCCTGCTTATCTGGGCCCTGCGTCCCAACATCAAAAACCTGTTCGCAGGACAGGAGCGCGTGGTGCATATCAGTCTGCACGGCTGGATCAAATCCCGGCGCGAGCGAAAAGATCAATCCACCAAAGCGTAACGAGGAATCAAAAACGAGCCGGATGCTCCCGGCTCGTTTTCATTTCGAACTATTCTTCCGTATCCTCATTCTCGTTCATCTTATGGTACAACGCCTGCAGGTTGCGCTTGTGCAACGTTTCGGCCAGCCCACCCAAGTATACGCGACTCTTGCCGCATTCCTCCGTCGAGATCGTTTCAAGGTACTCTTCCGCGTTGCGACGCCGCAGGGCCGTCTTGATCGTTTTCTTGACCGAGGCCAGATACGTCAGGTTCTCCTTCACGGCCGCGTCGATCTCGCCGCGCAAGATGATGTCGCCGTGACCCTGGATGATGTTCTCCAGCCCCATGCGGCTGATCTTGCGAATCGAGGCGGCGTACTCTTCCAGGTCGCCGTCCACCAGGTAGGGCAGAGGCATGAAGGCGTCGCCCGCAAAGAGCACGCGATCCTCCTCCACCAGCACGGCGATGCCATCCTCGCTGTGACCGAGGGTCGGCATGATCGTCAGGTTTTTCTTACCCACGCGCAGGGTCAAGATGCCGGAAGCAAAGGTCATGTGCGGCAGGACGATCTTCACCTGACGCAGGCTGTTATTTTGCTTGCGGGCCGATTCCAGCGAGGGTTTGCCGCGCTCCTCCAATAGTTCACGGCAACGAGCGTGCGCGATCACGGTCGCGCCGGGGAAGAAGCAATTCCCCCAGGAATGATCGGCGTGATAGTGGGTGTTAATCACATAGCGAACCGGTACGCCCAATTCGCGTTCGATGAAGTCGCGCATGCCTAGCGTTTCGTCGGGGAGGGCGAGGGTGTCAATCACCACCGCCCATTGCGGCCCCACCACGATCCCGGCCGTCACCTGGGCATACACATCGCTCTGGAACCAATACACATTTTCTGAGACTCGTTCTCGTTGCATGAATGATCCTTTTATCAAAAGCGCTGTTCAATAAATAGCACATGTGAGGAGAAAAATCAAGTTGTCTATACAAAAACATGCGCTTTTGATTGCACTTTCTTGCCTCAAGCCTCATAAAGTGATACACTCTGCCTGGATATGGCTACATCCATCCTTGTGGTCACTCCTCAAAACAGTTTCGGATCCATGATCCGTTCCAGCCTCGAGGAAACGGGAAACTACCGCGTTTTCCTCGCGGGGGATGAACCTTCCGCGCTCGTCCAACTCAAAAGCGAACAATGCGCCCTGGCTTTGTTGGATGTGGATCTTGGGACGGAGGCGGTCGTGGAAATCGGCCGCGGCCTCCGCTCGCTCAAACCGGACCTGAAACTGATCATCGTTTCCGATGAGGATATTCCGGTCGAACTGGATGGACTCCGCCCCTGGGTCCTGCTTCGCAAACCGTTCTACCTCCCCGAACTATTCCGACTCCTCGCCTCCTTGAACCTAACCCCTCCCCTTCCTCCTGTCCCGCCGCGCGTGGAAGCGTCCGCTCCCGCCAAACCTGCCGAGTCGCGTGAAACCGGCCAGGTTATATCCGATTTCGCGGAATTGCCCTGGCTGAAAGACGTGAACAAAGCCGCCCAGCGACTCACGCGCCTCACGCTCGAATCCTCGGCGCAAGCGGCCCTCATCACGCGCGGCAAAACCCTTTGGGCCTACGCCGGACAGTTCTCGCAGGATACCGCCAACGAACTGGTTCGCATCGTCACCCGCAACTGGGACGAACAAAAAGGCGGAGACCTGCTTCGCTTCGCGCGGTTGGACACCACCCGCGCCGAGCATATGCTGTATGCCACCGCCCTGGCCGAGGGGACGATCCTTGCCATGGCCTTTGACGCCGAAACGCCGTTTAGCACGATTCGCTCCCAGGCCAATTCGCTGGCGCGCTCGCTCTCGGTGGAAAAGACGGGACCGATTGCTCCCTACACTGCGCCACAAGCGCCGTCCGAGTCTGCACAACCTCCTCCGCCGTTCGAGAGCGACGACAAATATCCCTCCATCGCCGACATCATCTCCGACATTCCCACACCCATCCCGCGCCCGCTTCCGCCCGAACCCATCGCGCCCGTCATGCGCATAGATTTGCCTGTGGAAACCGCCGCGCCGCCGGAGAAGAAAAACGCCGACCCCACTACCATGGAAACGCGCGTCTCGCCCCCGTTGGCGGAAACCCATGTGATGAGCCGCGAATCCTCCCCGCCGGTCCGCTTGCGCGACCTGGCGCTGGGTGAAATGGATGCGACGGTCAAACACGAGGTGGGGGAATTGGATGTCACCGCGCCCTCGAACGTGAAGCGCGCGGCGGAACGCCCGTCCACGCCGGTGCGGCGTCCCCAGCCCGGTGAGTTGGATGAGACGAAACCACATTCCATCACCGAGGTGGCTGGACGCGTCATTCTCGAGTCCACCTCCGCCGGACTGTATCAATTGAATTACGCCTGTCTTCTGGTGCCGCGTTTTAGTTCGCATTACCTCACCGGCGATCTTGCAGGGCATCTCAGCGAGTGGATTCCCACCATTTGCGTGGCCTTCGGCTGGCGGTTGGAATATCTTTCCGTGCGGCCCGAATACATGCAATGGGTTGTCAGCGTCCCGCCGAACACCTCGCCCGGTTACCTGATGCGCATTATGCGCCAGCAAACCTCCGAAAAGGCGTTTGCGGAATTCCCGCGTTTGAAACGCGAGAATCCCTCCGGTGATTTTTGGGCGCCCGGTTACCTCATCATGGGCGGAACCCAGCCGCATCCCTCGCAACTGGTCAAGGACTACATCAAGCAGACCCGCGACCGCCAGGGAATTTCGGAGCCGCGTAAATAACGCGATACAATCCGCATGACAGCGGCGCAGAGCGCGAGGCCAGTCCCGCCGCTCTGCGCTTTTTGTTTTGGGTACCTAGACAAAGTACACAGGTATACGGAACACACAACTTGGAACTTGAAACGTGAAACTTGACGTCTCGACACTGACAACCGAACACTGATGACTGAAAACTGATCGCTGGACATCCCCATGCCTCCTACACTTTATCTCATAGACGGCCACGCCCTCGCCTATCGCATGTACTTCGCCCTCACTGCCGGAGGCGGAAACGCCTCGCGCTGGCAGACATCCAAAGGCGAGCCCACCGCGGGAACATACGGCTTCGCCCGCGAGTTGATGCGAATCCTCGAACAGGAAAAGCCCGAATACCTCGCGGTCGCGTTCGATACCGGCAAAACCTTTCGCGACAAACTCTTCCCCGAATACAAAGCGACGCGCGCCAAAATGCCCGACGACCTGCGCGCCCAGATCGAGCGCATCCGCGAAATGGTGGACGCCTTCAACATCCCGCGCCTCGAAGTGGAAGGTTTCGAAGCGGACGACGTTCTCGGCACGGTCGCGAAGCAGGTCAACGCGCAGGGGCTGGGGGTGAAGATCATCACCGGCGACCGCGACCTCCTGCAACTGGTCAACGAGCGCACCGCCGTGTATCTCGCGGGCGACGACCAGACCTATATCACCGACGAGGATGTGATCCGCAAACTCGGTGTGCGTCCGAACCAGGTGGTGGATTACAAAGCCATCGTCGGCGACACGAGCGACAACATCCCCGGCGTGAAGGGTGTGGGCGAAAAGACCGCCGTCGGGTTGCTGGAAAAGTTCGGCACACTCGACGCGGTGTACGCCAACATCGAGCAGGTGGAAAAACGCTGGAAGGCCAAACTCGAAGAGGGAAAAGACTCGGCCTACCTCAGTTACAAACTGGCGCGCATTGACACCGACATCAAAATCAAATTCGATTTGGAGAAAGCCAAAGCGCACGACTTCGACGCGGCCAAAGTGATCGCCTTCTTCGAGCAGTTGGAATTCAAGTCGCTTATCAAGTCGCTCGAAAAGTTGACCGGCGCGCCTTCCGCGCCCGCTCAAGCCGGAGCGCAAAGCCTCCAGACTTTGCAGGCCGGACAGCAAATGTCCATGTTTGCGGAACAACCGGCGGTCTACGCGCCGAAGGTGGAGTCGAATCTCGAAACCGTCATCGTGGACACAAAAGAAAAACTCGCCGCGCTCGTCAAAGAATTGAACGCCGCGAAGTTGATCGCCTTCGACACCGAGACCACCTCCACCGAGGAAATGCAGGCCAGCCTCGTGGGCCTCTCGCTCTCCGTGAAAGAAGGGACCGGCTACTACATTCCGGTCGGGCATCTCACCGGAACAAACCTGCCGCTCGCGGATGTCCTGGATGCCCTGCGCGCGCCGATGACGAATCCCAAGATCAGCAAGGCCGCGCACCACGCCAAGTATGATTTCATCATGCTCGCCAAACACGGACTGCGTGTCGCGCCCCTCGCCTTCGACACCATGCTGGCAGAATTCATCGTTGACCCTTCGTCGCGCAACCTCGGACTCAAGAACCTCGCCTTCGCCCGCCTCGGCGACGAGATGACCCACATCGAAGATTTGATCGGCAAAGGCAAGAAGCAGGTCAGCATGGCCGAGGTTGCCATCGAGTCGGCGGGCGCGTATGCCGCCGCAGACGCTGAGTCCACGCTGCGCCTCGTGCCGGTCATGCAGGCCGAGTTGAAGCGCATCCCCGGCGGGCAAAAACTCCTCGATGAAATTGACCTGCCTCTCACGCCCGTCCTCGCCGACATGGAAATGGAAGGCGTGCTACTCGACCTGCCCTTCCTCAAAAGCATGTCCGTCGAATTGACGGCGCGCCTGGCCGAGATCGAAAAGCAAGTCTATGAAATGGTTGGCAAAGCCTTCAACATCAATTCGACGCAACAACTTTCCGACGTGCTCTTCAACAAACTCGGCCTGAAAGCCGACGCGTCATGGAAAACCGCCAGCGGCTTCTACTCCACCAACGCCGCCGTTCTCGAAGAACTGAGCGGGCAACACCCCGTTGTGGACCTGATCCTCGAACAGCGCGAACTCTCGAAACTGAAATCCACCTACGTGGACGCGCTGCCGCTCGCGGTGGACCCCGCGACGGGCCGCGTCCACACCTCCTACAGCCAAACCGGCGCGGTGACGGGACGTCTCTCCTCGAACAACCCGAACTTGCAGAACATCCCGATTCGCACCGAGTTGGGACGCAAAGTCCGCAACGCGTTTATCGCGCCGAAGGGAAGCCTGCTCATCTCGGTAGACTATTCCCAGATCGAACTGCGTCTCGCCGCGCACATGTCGGGCGACGAGGCCATGCAGGCCGCCTTCCGCGCCGGGCAGGATATTCACGCCACCACCGCCGCGGCCGTCTACAATATCCCGCTCGAACAAGTCACCAAGGATATGCGCCGTCACGCCAAGGCCATCAACTTCGGTTTGATCTACGGCATGTCCGCCTTCGGTCTCACGCGCTCGACAGAATTGACTCTCGCAGAAGCGGAGGATTTCGTTAAAGCCTATTTCGAAAAGTTCCCCGGCGTCAAACGTTATCTCGACGGGATTCGCAAATCCGCGGCCGCGAACGGTTACGTGGAAACTCTGCTGGGCCGGCGACGCTACTTCCCCGCGCTCAAGGCGCAGACCAACAAGGCCATGAAGAACCGCGAAGAGCGCGAGGCCATCAACGCGCCCATTCAAGGCACCGCCGCCGACATCATGAAGATCGCCATGTTGCAAATCCCGTCCGCGCTGGCGAAGGCCAAACTCAAAGGCAAGATGCTGTTGCAAGTTCACGACGAGTTGGTGATCGAATGTCCGCAGGCCGAGTTGAACGAGACGGTGCGCGTCGTCAAGCGGGTGATGGAAAACGCCTACCCGTTGAGCATCCCCCTGGAAACGGAAGCCCGCGCGGGTCAGAATTGGGGCGAGATGAGGGTGGTCGCGTAATGCAAAATTAATTTTGCGGTACATCGGGTAAAATAGAGCCATGCCCGGACGCGAAGACATCTTTCAAAAAGCAATGAACGACGGCCACTCGGCCGCCTGGGACCAGCAGTGGGAAAAAGCCGCGGCCTCCTACCGCGCCGCGCTCGAAGAATTTCCCGACCATCCCAAAGCCCTCAACAGTCTGGCGCTTGCGTTGCATCAACTCTCGCGCTTCGACGAGGCGCTTGCCATTTATAAACAGGTCGCGAAACCTTCGTCCGACGACCCCGTGCCGATGGAACGCATCGCCCAACTTTCGGAGCGGCTCGGCGATCTGAAGGGCGCGGTCGAAGCGGCCATGCGCGCGGCGGACCTGTACATCAACCAACGCGAGATCGAAAAAGCGATGGAGAACTGGGCGCGCGTGACCACGCTCAACACGGAGCATATCCTCGCCCACTCGCGTCTCGCCCTGACCCATGAGCGGCTCGGCCACACCGCCCCCGCGGTGACCGAGTACCTGGCGGTGGCGAGTCTCATCCAGCGTTCCGGCAACCAGGAAAAAGCCGCCGAACTGATCAACAAAGCCCTGACGTTGATGCCCAACAGTCAGGAAGCGCGTCAGGCGCAAGCCTTGTTCAAGTCGGGTCAACTGTTGCCCAAACCGGCGCGACCAAAAGGTGGGACAGGCCCCTTGCGCATGGCGCAGGTCAAACAATTGGATGCGCCCAAACGTCCCGTTTCGAGCGGGTTGGACCCGGTGGCGGAGGCGCGCCAAAAGTCGCTGACGCGCCTGGCCGAGGCTCTCTTCGACTACAACGACGAGAGTCCCGCCGCGCAGGAACGCCGCGGCTTGCAGGCCCTGATGCGCGGCACAGGACAGTTGTCGCTGCAGCAGGCCGAGCAGACCAAGGTGGTGTTGCATCTCGGCCAGGCCATTGATTCACAAACAAAGAACCAGGATATGCAGGCCGCCGAGGAACTGGAGAAGGCCATCGAAGCCGGCTTCAAACATTCCGCCGCGTACTTCGATCTCGGTCTCCTGCGCTTCAAGAGCGAACGACTGGAAAGCGCGCAACGCAACTTGCAGCATTCCGTGAAACACGCCGACTTTGCGCTGGCCTCCCGGTTGTTGCTCGGCCAGATCCTGGTCAAGTTGACGCGCTACCACGAAGCCTCGCTGGAATATCTCGAAGCCTTGAAGCTCGCCGATTCGATGGTGGTCGCGCACGATCATGCGGATGAGATCCGCCAATTGTATGAACCGATCCTGGAATCGCAAGGCGCGCAAAAGGATGAAGGCGCCTCCAAGATCCTGTGCGAGAACGTCCACAAGATGCTCCTGCGTCCCGATTGGCGCGAGCATCTGCTCAAAGCCCGCGAACAGTTGCCCAAGGCCGAAGGCGAAGTGCCGCTGCCGTTGGCGGAGATCGTCATCCAGGCGCAAAGCAGTCAGGTGTTGGAAAGCATCAACTCCATTCATCAACTAGCGCGCGGCGGCTACCTGCGCTCGGCCATGGACGCGGCCTTCGAAGCCGTGCTTCACGCGCCGCAGTACCTTCCGCTTCATACCCTCATCGGCGACCTGCTGGTTCAGGAGGGGCGCGTACCCGACGCCATCAATAAGTATTCCACCGTCGCGCACGCCTACGGCGTCCGCGGCGAAACGAACCAGGCCACCAAACTGCTCAAGCGCGTCATCCAACTTTCCCCGATGGATTTGGCCGCCCGCTCGCGTCTCATTGACCAGTTGGTGGCGCGCGGCCACGTGGATGAGGCCATCAACGAATACCTCGAACTCGCCGACATGTACTATCGCCTGGCCGAACTCGACATGGCGCGCAAGACCTACACCACCGCCCTGCGTTTCGTCCAGCAATCCAACGCCGACCGTTCGTGGAACGTCCACATCCTCCAGCGCATGGCCGATATAGACATGCAACGGCTGGACTGGAAACAGGCCATCCGCATCATCGAGCAGATTCGCACCCTGCGCCCCGAAGACGCGACCATCCGCAAGAATCTGATCGAACTCAACCTGCGCATGGCCCAATCGGCCCAGGCATTCGCCGAACTGGATAATTACCTGACCTACCTCGAGGGTAACCGCCGCAATGCGGAAGCGATTCCCTTCCTCGAGGAACTGGTTAACGAGCACGGCGAACATCCCAACCTGCGCCGCGCCCTTGCCACGCTCTACCAACTGGCCGGTCGCCATGAAGACGCCATCGCCCAATTGGACGCGGTGGGCGAGGCCCTGCTCAACGCCGGCGACAAGGAAGGCGCCGTGACCGCCATCAACCAGATTCTGCGCATGAACCCGCCCAACGCCGAAGACTACCGCCGCTTGCTTGCGCAGATTGGCGGATAAAACCAAAACGCGACTGTCTCCTCGACAGCCGCGTTTTTGATTCCAAGCGCCAATTGCCGCTTTACTTCATCCGCTCCGCTACAATCTCCGCCACATCCTTCACCTGGACTGTTCCCCCATCCGCTTTGCTGGCGTCATTCATCATCGTCAAGCAGAACGGACAACCGACCGCGACCACGTTCGCGCCCGTCGCTTTGGCCTCCGCGAATCTCGCCTCGTTGACTCGACCCGAGCCGGGTTCCTCCTCCTTCCACATCTGCGCGCCTCCCGCGCCACAGCAGAAGGACTTGGCCCCGTTGCGCGGCATCTCGATGGTCAGTGAACCGGCCAGTTTTAACGTCTCGCGCGGCGCCGCGAACTCTTTGTTGTGCCGACCAAGATAGCACGGATCGTGGAACGTCACCCGCCACTCGTCACTCGTCACCTGCAACGTGATCTTGCCAGAGCCAACCAGTTCATTGATGAACTGCGAGTGATGGATCACTTCGTAGTTTCCGCCAAACGCGGGATACTCATTCTTCAACGTGTGCAAGCAATGCGGACAGGTGGTGACGATTCGTTTTGGCTTCACTTCATTCAAAATTTCCACGTTGGCCGAAGCCAACCCAAAGAAAATATCCTCGCGCCCCGCGCGGCGCGCCGAGTCGCCTGTGCATTGCTCGTTCTTGCCCAACACCGCGTAACTGACTCCCGCCGCGTTCAAGATTTTCGCGAAGGCCTGGGCGGTCTTCTGCGCGCGCACATCCGTCGCGGGCGCACATCCCACCCACCACAAAATCTCAGGTTCGCCGTTCTGCTCGATGGTCGGGACACTGAGTCCATCCGCCCACTTCATCCGATCAGCCTGACTGACGTTCCACGGATTCATGTTGCGTTCCATGCCCTTGAACGCGGACTCCAACTGCTTCGGGAAGGCGCTTTCCATCATGGAAAGATTTCTGCGAATGTCGAGAATGTCGCGCATCGGCTCGTTGCCAACAGGGCAAATGTCCACGCACGCGCCGCACGAAGTACACGCCCAAACCGCCTCGTCCGAAATTAATTCTTTCAATTCAACATCCGTCGCGCCGCCGCCATTTAAGTGATAGCGCTTGTTGATCTCCAACGCGGCAGGCGACAAGAGTTTCCCCGTGTTGTACGCGGGACAAACCTCCTGACAGCGGAAGCACATGATACAGGCGTAACTGTCCATGATCTGCTCCCAGCCCAGGTCTTTCATCTTCGCCGCGCCAAATTGCTCAATGGTCTGGTCGTCGAGATTGATGTAACTCAACTGTCCGATGGATTTGCGTTCTGGCTTCAACGCGAAATTGATCGGTGCGAAAAATAAATGGATGTGTTTGCTATACGGGAAATATGGAAGGAACGCGACCACCGCGCCGATGGACAGCCAGAACGCGATATGCTCCCCTGCCACCAACGCCCCCTCGCTCATGCCGGACCACAAACGGGCCACCGCTGAAATGGTCGGTTGCCACGGGTCGGCGTATCCCTCCAGCGCAAGGAAAAACGACTCTCCCAACAGGCGCATGGAATTGTGCGTGAAGATGAACAACGCCACGATGGCCGAGTCGCGCGTGATGCCGCGCCGCGCTTTGGGGTGCAGGAGGGTCGTCTCACGGGTGGACAGGAACGGGGTCCGGACGACGAAGCGGCGCACAATCATGTAAATGATGCCGAGCAGAATCGCCACGTTGGCCACGTCCGCCAGGAGACGGTAGAGGTCCCCAAATAGTCCCGCGTGATCGAGCATTTTCCAGTTGGTGTAGGCGTAGATCAAGTCCGCCAGGTTGATCAGAAGGAAGGACAAGAATCCCCATCCGATCAGTCCGTGCATGATGCTCGGCCAGAAGCGGAAACGAAAAACGGGCTGGAACAAACCCACTTTGAGGATGAGTTCTCCGACCCGTTTCTGGATCAGCGACCAGGTGACTTTTCCCTGTCCGCTGGCGATGTGACCGATGATGCGCTTGACGCCTACATAAGTGTAGTAGAGCGAGGCGATCGTTGCAACGATAAAGAGGATTTTCTCGACGGTAGTGAGCATGGTTCCTCCAGTTTGGATGAGGTTGCTTTAGTTTAGCATAACTTTCCTCGATTGTAGCAAAATTCACCATCAGCATGGGAATAAAAACTGCCCGTGAGTTTCCTCGCGGGCAGTTTCTTGGTTGCTTTGGAATTACTTGACGACGGGCAGTTCGGCGGCAATCCAGCCATTCAGTCCGCCGTTCAGGTTGCGGACGTTGGTGTAGCCCAGGAATTGCAGGTACATCTGGATCATCGCGCCGCGGTGACCGGAGGCGCACATGACCAAAATGGGCGCGGCCTTGTCGGCGGGGAGTTGCGCCAGGTTGGCGGGCACGTCGGTAACGGGGATCAACACCGCGCCGTCAATGTGACCGTTCTCGTCCCATTCTTTCTGCGAGCGGACGTCCAGAATGAAGGGCGCGTTTCCAGCAGTGAGCTCGGTATTGAAGTCGGGCGACTTGATGGCGCCGAAGCCTTCGGGCAGGTTGCTCAGGTAGTTGTCGAGGGCGGCAAAGCGGGCCGCGTCGACTTCGGGAGCAGTACCCGCTACGGGCGCGGCAGGAGCGCCCATCTCAACCGGGAATTCGGCCTTGATCCAGCCGTTGATTCCGCCGTTCAGGTTGACCACGTCGGTGTAGCCGAGCAGGCGGAGAGCCATCATGCCCAGCGAGCCGCGGTGACCCGAAGCGCAGGTGATGACGATCTTCTGATCCTGCGCGGGGAGTTTGTCGAGGTTCTTGAGCAGGTCGCGGATCGGGATGTTGATGGAGCCGGCAATGTAGCCAGCGGATTCGATCTCGGCCGGTTCGCGCACATCCACAATGAAGACGGGGCCTTCGGCAAGCATTTCATTGAGCTTGTCGGATTTGACGCTGTAATAACCGGCGTCGGCGGGCAGGGAGGCGATGAACTCACCCATGACGGTCGCCCAGTCCACCCAACCGGCAACAGGCAGACCCGCGGCTTTCCAGCCGTTCAAGCCGCCGTTGAGGTTGATAACGTCGGTGTAGCCCATCAGGCGCAGGCCCATCATGATGATGCCGCCGCGATGACCGGAAGCGCACAACACGATAATGCGGGCGTCTTTGTCGGCAGGAATCTGATCGAGGCTGGCGAAGAAATCGCTGAACGGGATGTTGACCGCGCCTTCGATGTAACCATCCTTGTCCCACTCGGCCTTGGTGCGAACGTCAATGATGGTGGGCAGGGTTCCGCTGGCAAGTTCCTCGGAGAGTTTGTCGGATTTGACGGCGTAGAAGCCTTCCGGCAAAGTGGAGAGGAAACCATTCAGCATGTCATACAACGCCTGGTCTTCAATTATGGCTGTGCTGATCGAAGCGGGCGCTTCGGGCATGGAGCCGGTGACGACGGGCAGTTCGGCTTTCTTCCAGGCGTTCAAACCGCCGTTCAAGTTGCGGACGTTGGTATAGCCCAGCAAGCGCAAGGCCGCTTCAACCATGCCGCCGCGATGGCCGGAGGCGCACAGGACAACGATGGGTTCATCGAGGCCGGGCAGTTTATCCAGGTTGGCGAGGACTTCGCGCACCGGGATGTTGATCGAACCTTCGATGAAGCCATCTTTCTCGACTTCCGCGACTTCGCGCACGTCGAGCAGGAACGGAGCCTTATCCACCAACTCTTCGCTCAACGCGGCCGGCTTGACGGAGCCGAAGCCCTTGTCTGCGGGCATGCCGGCGACGAGCTCGGTGAACAAGGCCTGCGCATCGGGCGCGACCACCACAACGGGCGGCTCGGTGACGACAACCGGCGGTTCCGTCACGACGACGGGCGGTTCGGTGGCGACTTCGGCGGGCGCGCAGGCCCCCAGAATCATGCTGAAGGCCAGCATGAGGACAACGAACAGGTGCAGTTTCTTGGTCATTTCTCGATCTCCTTAGTGTGTGTTATGGATTTGCAGGCTCCTCAACTGGAGCGGGAACTTCATCAACGATCACGTTTTGGTTTGCTTCGACCTCCTCGGGATTCACTTTATCAAGCGTCAGGAACAACAGCGGATTGCCGTGACAGGCATTGCACGAGGCCGTTTGCGGGGTCGTCCGCTGGATGTTGTGCGGGGTGGCATACAGCCAATTGGGCAGCGCATTGAAGTTTGGAAGCAGGTTATCGCCGTAGAACAGGAAACTCGTGGGAGCAACCGGCGCGTGACGCAGGGTCACATACTTGTAGGGGCGCGTGTAACTGCGTTGCGGATTCAAGCCGATCAGGAAGGTGGGATAGGTGGCCTGCGTCTCGAAGAAGGGCTTGCCGGTCTTCTCGCTGACCGCCACGTGACAGCCGTCGCAACTGGTGTACGTAACGGAGTGACAGACCTGGCACGACAGATCCGAGCCGTGGACGGTGTGCATTTGAATGTTGTCCCTGCCGAGGGTGATGTCGGGATGACAGGACTCGCAGGTGGGCGATTGCAATCCGTCGTAGCGATGATTGGCCGGGGCGAGCTTCATAGCCTCCGGGCTGGTGTGACAGGTGGAACACTCAGCGGGTTGGCCGTGCAATTCGTGGCTACCGTGGCAGTCCACACAGTTCATGCGTCCCTCGCGAAAGTGCACGTCGCCGGGATAGCCCTCGTTCTTGCCGAGGTACTCGTTCCCCACGCGGCTGCCGTGGCAGGCCGTGCAGGAACGCGTCATCGGCGGGGTGCGGGTGAACAGGTGGCCCTCGAAGAGTCCGCCGCCCACACTGGCGGGTTGCGCCACGTGGCAATCGCCGCAGGAGGCATGGCACTTCGCGCAGTGATTGTTGAAAGCTTGTTCCAAAGCGGGATGATTCTCCGGCGTACTGCGCGCGTTGAGGGATGTCCAGTATCCTCGCTGGGTGGCGTGCAGGCTGTTGGCGAAACTGGAAGTCACATCAGGATGACAGTCGCTGCACGAGTTGGGATTCCCCTCGCTGGGGCGGGCGATCATCCCCGCGTGGGCGGTCTCTTTGTCCGCGGACTGCGCGCCCGCGTGGCAATCCGTGCAGGCCACATGACCGTGAACGGTCTGCGGGAATTTTTTCAGGTCAACGAGAACTTTCTCCCATGGCTCCAACGGAGCCACCTCGCCCCCTCAGCCAACCCCCTTCGACTCGCTCTCCGCGGACGGGGCCACCGGGTCGGCGGTTTCGATCAGCCGGTCTTTATCCGAGTGGCATTTCAAGCACTCGTCTGATTCATGCTCATGGGCCGCTTCGGTGGCGGCCTGAGTTGGAATATGAAGCGCAGGTTTTGTCGGCGCGGGGTGGAGGTTTTCCGGCGCTCCGCTCAATGCCGCTTTTGGGCCGCAACTCATAAGCAGGATTGTGGCGATCAGAAGAAAGTGGAACCATCGAAATAACCGCATACTTGTTCATCCTCTTATTGTACTGTTTTTCACAAACTACATAAGCAATATACCCCAAAACGAATAATTTGTGATAAAAATTACTTATAGTTTTTTCTTATTCGCTTGAATAGGGAAAAACTATCTTGGTTGCATTCTAAACCGGCCATATCCTTATATTTGTTGTGATATTATTCACAAGAAAGGCGATTTCCATGTTAGATGTTCACCAGCTCAATGTTTTTGTGGCGGCGGCAGAGTCGCTGAACTTCACCCAGGCCGCGCAACAACTTCACATGACCCAGCCGAGCGTCAGCCAGCACATTCAGGGATTGGAGCGTCACTTCGACCTGCAACTCTTCCTGCGCAATGGGCGCAACCTGGAATTGACCGACGCCGGGTTGGCTTTGTTGCCGCTGGCCAAAGAGGCAGTCATGCTATCCGTCCGCATTGATGAAACGATGACCTCCCTGAAAGGCGGACTCTACGGTCACTTGATCGTGGGGTGCAGTACCACGCCGGGCAAATACATCCTCCCCAACTTGCTGGCGCGCTTCCATCACAGGTATCCGCAGGTGCGCGTCACCTGCCAGGTGTCGCCGCAGGTGGACGCGTTGCAAAGTTTGGTGGATGGGTCCGCTCATTTCGCGCTGTTCAGCATCCCGCACGACAGTTTCGCGGATATCGAGTCGATCTCGTTCATTTGCGATCCCATCGTACTGATCGCTCCGTTGGGCCATCCGTGGGCGGAACGCGGCGAGATCGAAGCCTCGGAATTGGTGGAGGGCGATTTCATCATGCGCGAGGCCTCCTCCGGTACGGTGACGGCGGTACGCGAGGCGTTGGCGAGTCACAACATTGCCATGTCGGACCTGCGTATCTTGATCACGTTGGGCAACGCCGAGGCCATCGCGCTGGCCGTTCAGGAGGGGATTGGGGTGGGGTTTGTTTCCAAGATGGTGGTGGATCGTTTGTGCCGCGACAAAGTGGCCGAGGTGCGCGTGCGCGGCATGAACATTTGCCGCCAGATTTACATCGGGCGAAACAGCCGCCGTCCCACCACCAACGCGCAAAAAGCGTTTTGGGATTTTTTGACCGTTCAAAACGAAGACCTATCCGGCATATCGAAAGGAAGCCAGGAAGCGTCCGCGCCAAGATAAATTTGACGCGGCCAGGGATCCGGCTTCGCCCTTTGAGGTTCACACGATGAAACAACATTTTGTCTTCTCGAAACGTACAGTGATCGTCCTGCTCTGCGGGGCGCTGGTCGGGTTGATGGGCATGGCGCTGTTCGTGGGCGCGGCGGAGGCGACCTCCGGGTTGGCGGCCGCGCAAGGGACGGGGACGCCCGCTTCGGGGTCCGCTGCGAGCGTGATGGAGGCGGGTCCGCAAAAAGACTGCGCGGAATGTCATCCCGATATTTCCACCATTTGGGCCTCCAGTTCCCACGCGCACGCCTACGATGACGCGGAGTTCACGAAACGCTGGAATTCGATGGGCAAGCCGGGCGAATGTTTGGCCTGTCATACCACCGGCTATCAATCCACCGCCAACGCGTATACGGCGGAGGGCGTGCAGTGCGAGGCGTGCCACGGCGAGGCGTTGGATGGACACCCGCCGGAGGTGATGCCGGTGAAGGCCGACACGGATTATTGCGGCGCCTGCCACACAACCACGTTGGGCGAGTGGCGGCTCACGGGTCACTCGGCCGCGGGGGTGGGGTGCATGGATTGTCACGACCCGCACAGCCAGGATCTGTTGTTCGATGTTTCGGATGAACTGTGCCTCGATTGCCATCGCGACGAGATGGGCGATTATTTGGAAGACCTGCACATCCAAAAGGATATTGGATGCGTGGACTGTCACGCGCTGGTCATCTCGCCGGATCCCATTCCGAACGATGGAATTGTTCCGACCGGACACGCGTTTACCATCACCACCGATACTTGTGTGGCCTGTCACACCGACACGCTGCACGCGGGATTTTCACTGCCGGGCTATGAAGGGGGGGCGAGGGCCGCGAACGGACATGGCGCGGCTACCGAGGCCGCGCCCACCGAGCCGCCCGTGGACGACGCGCATGTGGCGAAAGAAGAACTGACGATGGAACAACGCGTGCAGGCCCTGGAGGCCGCGCTGGCGAGCACGCGGTTCTCGTCGCTATTCCAGGGCGGAATCATCGGGCTGGCGCTGGGCGGGTTAACCGTCTATTACCTGGGCCGAAACCAGGCGCGCAAAGAAGATGAAACCGAATCTCCGACGGAGGGCGCGCCCGTGATGGACGGCGAAGTGGTGGACCAGGAATTGGAAAAACTATTGATCGCCATCGAGCGCGGCGTGGATTGGATCCGTTCGAAATTCCCTTCGCGCAAGGGCGGGAAACCCGGGAAGGAGTCGTAAGATGTTCAAACGAAAATCGTCCCGCAAACCCGCCGGGGGGGAGTCGGCTGAGCCGGAACGTCCGAAGAAAAAAATCCCGCTCCATCGCCGGGACGTGTTGAAGATCGGCGGCGCGACGGCCGCGGTGGCGTTGCTCAGCCAGGTGGTGATCTACGGTCCCTTCTCGGAAGAGTCGGTGCAGGGTTTGGAGCGCGAAGAGAATGGACACGGCGAAGTCGGCGAACATCAGTGGCGCATGGCGATTGACTTGTCGCGCTGCATCGGGTGTAACTATTGCGTGCGAACCTGCCAGGCGGTGAACGATGTGCCGGACGATGAAATGCGCTGGAACATCGTTTTCCCCGAGCGGACAGAGGTGGGCGTGGATTTTTACATGAACCGTCCCTGCCAGCATTGCCAGGAAGCGCCTTGCACGCGCGTTTGCCCGGTGGGAGCGACGTGGGTGCGCCCGGACGGAATCGTGGCGATGGATTACGATCGTTGCATCGGCTGCCGCTATTGCCAGGTGGCGTGTCCGTATGACGTGCGCCGCTTCAATTGGCGGACCTCCGAGGCGGAGAATCAATACGTCCCGAAATGGGGCGCGCCGGAAGTGGAGCGTCGTCCGCGCGGCGTGGTGGAAAAATGTACTTTCTGCGTCCAGCGCATTGATCGCGGGCTTTCGCAGGGTCTTACCCCCGGCGTGGATCGCGCCGCCACGCCCGCATGTGTGGCGGCCTGTCCTGTGGACGCGCGCATCTTTGGCGATATTCTGGATGAAGAGAGTCCTGTCTCCAAATATCTGAAGGAACACGACGCGTTCCGCCTGCACGAGGAATGGGGCACGCAACCGAAGGTGCATTACATCCGTCCCACCGGCGAAAGAGGCTAACATGGCGATACGAACCTTTGCGGCGCGCTTGTCAAACCGTCCGCTTCAAACCTGGTTGATCTCGTTGGGAATCACCTTTGGGATCGGCGTGGCCGCGATGATCGTGACGCTGGCCATGGGCCTGCAAGTGACCAACCTGAGCGACCGCGTCCCGTGGGGTTTGTGGATCACGGTGGATCTTTCCTCCATCGCATTGGGCGCGGGCGCGTTCACGTTTTCGGCGGCGGTATATTTGTTTCGCATCAAATCGCTGGAAGTGTTGGCGCGGCCGGCGGTCTTCATCGGCTTCCTCGGGTATTCCTCGGCCATGCTGGCGCTCGCCATGGACATCGGCCGGCCCGACCGTTTCTGGCACCCAATCGTTTTTTGGAACGTCCACTCCGTGCTATGGGAAGTGACGTGGTGCGTCATCTTATATTTCACGGTATTGATGTTGGAAGTGCTGGCCGTGCTTGGCGATTCGCGCCTCGGCAAACGTTGGCCGCGCCTGCGCCAATTGGGACACATGGCGCATCGCCTGACGCCCGCGCTGGCGATCCTCGGAATGGGCCTTTCGCTCCTCCATCAATCCTCCCTCGGCGCCACCTACGGAGTCCTCAGCGGACGGGCGATCTGGTACAAACCCTCCCTGCCGGTGATGTTCATCATTTCCGCGGTGGCGGGCGGCATGTCGCTGACCATGCTGGCGACGATGATCGTGGCGCGCTTGCGCCGCCAGCAATTCCTGCCCCCCGCGGTGTGTGTGGGCGTGACGAAAACCATCGGCTTCATCACGCTGGGTTACCTCTACATGAAGATATGGGATTGGGCGGCCACTTCCTATTACAGCAATACCCCCGCCACCGCCGGTATGTTGGAACGCCTGAACGCGACAACGCCCTACACCGCCACCTTCTGGGGCATCGAAGTGCTGCTGGGCGGACTGGCCCCGGCCCTGATCCTGCTCTTGCCGAACCTGTGCGAACGGAAGAACCTGGTCATGCTGGCGCTTGGCTCGGTGGTGGTGGGGGTGGTCATCAACCGTTGGAACGTCACGCTTTCGGGTTTGGTCGCGCCGCCGGCCTGGTCGCCGGGCGTGTTGGGAAACGTGATCGCGGTCTCTTATTCCCCGTCGCTGATCGAGTTATGCGTGGCGCTGGGCATCGTGTCTTACATGTTGCTCGGGTTTACCCTGGGAGTTCGTTACCTGGAGATCTACCCGCCCCAGACTCGGAAGCAACCAAATCAATAAACAAACTAGTACATTAACCGTGTTGTCCACTAATCAATGTGGAAAAGTGTCCACTAATTACTGTGAAGATGCTTAGGCCATCGGTCACAAGTTAAGGTAAGTTTGCTTCTGTCAAGATAGGAATCAACTCC
>CAZVAX010000009.1:0-57411 GCA_964625215.1 uncultured Anaerolineaceae bacterium
AAACTTTACCAGCAAGTTCCATTTTTGTTAAGGCGCCTTGAACTCTAAACTCAAGCAGGAATATGGTTCTGTCCAAACGATTGCTGAGAAACCGGTCGCCATGAGTCAGGAAGAAGCTGAACAGTTGGTCAGAAGCGCACGTCGAGAAGCATTCATGCTCAATGGTCCATGGATTTTCACGGGAACAATCAGCCAATAGTCACGCAAAGAACGGACTTCTCACCACGCGGCCACCCCGCCGCGTGTTTTTGTTTCCCCTCTCGCCGACACGTTTGTTATAATTTTCGGATGAAGTTCGTTTCGTCCCGCCTGCCCTCGCTCCCCGATCTCTTCCGCGTATTCTCACTCACGATCTTCCTGGTGTACACCTGGAGCGTCGTGACCTTTTTTTGGAACCTGCCGCGCTTCCTGCTCTTCCTCTCGATGGGAGAGATAGCCGCGGTGGCGGCCTATAGCCTCACGCTGGCGTTGGCAGATAGCGCGCTGATCGCCGCCCTGACCGCGCTCCTGGCCTGCCTCCTGCCTCCCGGCTGGATGCGCGATCGCTTCGTCCCGGCGGGCGGCGCGTTCGCCTCGGGTCTCTTCTTCGTTTCCATCGCGTCCCAATCCCTGAGCGCGAACTTGTGGTTGCTGGATGATGTTCGTCTGCTCCTGCTCGGGGCAGCGACCCTCGCCCTGCTCGGTCTGCTCGTCTACGCCGCAGCGCGCTTCCCCCTCCTCGCCGCCGGCCTGACCGCCCTCGCCCAGCGGACCGAGATATTCTTTTACATCTACGTCCCTTTGACCCTGCCGGCCCTCCTCACGGTGACGCTCCGAAACGCGGGGGGACCATGACCCGCTCCACGCGCCGCGACTTTCTTAAACTCCTGTCCACCCTTCCGCTCCTGGCCCTCACCGGCGAGCGGACACGGCCTCTCCTGCCTCATTCGCAGGGCGGACGTCCCAACCTCATCATCCTGGTATTGGACGCGATGTCGGCGCGCCACCTCGGTTTGTACGGCTACGTCCGCAAGAACACGCCCAACCTCGAACGGTTTGCCCGTCACGCCACGGTGTATCACCGGCATTATTCCTCCGGCAATTTCACCGTGCCGGGAACCGCCTCGCTCCTCACCGGCCTCTACCCGTGGACGCATCGCTCCTTCCAATACGCGGGATTCCTCCCGGAGGAGATCGAGTCGCACAACCTGTTCAACCTGCTCGGCGGCGACTATTACCGCGTCGGTTATTCGCAAAACCCGTGGGGCGATATTTTCCTGCAAGAGTTCAGCGCCGCCCTCGACAAACGCATCCCCACCGGCGCGTTCAACCTGACCGATCATCTCTCATTCGATAAGACCTTTGCCAACGACCCGTTCATTGCCTACCGCGCCGTGGACGAACTGGCTTATCAATACGACGTCCCCTCCGGCGCGTCCCTGCTGGCGATGATCCACAAACTGCGCGTCACCCTCACCGATCACGCCCTCACGAAAAAATACCGCGACCTCTATCCCAACGGCCTGCCGCACATCTTCAACTTCAACGCCGATTACCCCGCCTTCCTCATGGAGGATGTGTTCGACGGCTTGACGACTCTCTTCGATAACCTGCCTCCCTCCTCGGCCTTTGCCTACTTTCACATCTACCCGCCGCACGGTCCCTTCTACCCGCGCAAGGATTTCATTTCCATTTACAAAAACGACGGCGTCACACCGGTCCGCAAACCCGACCATCCCTACGCGCGCATGACGAACAACGATGATGTGTTATATCAACGCCTCTTTTACGATCAATACATCGCCTTCACCGATTCCGAATTTGGCCGCTTATACGATCGTCTCGCGGCGCAGGGCGTGTTCGAAAACAGTTATGTGATTCTCACCTCCGATCACGGCGACCTCTATGAGCGCGGCATCGTCTCGCACACCACGCCCGTGCTATACGAGCCGCTGATTCACATCCCGCTCCTGGTTTCCGCCCCGGGTCAGCGCGAACGACGCGACGTTTTCTCGCCCACCAACAATGTGGACCTTCTGCCCACCCTCCTCCGTCTCGCCGACCGGCCCGCTTCAACCCGGACCGAGGGGCGGCTTCTGCCCGGCCTGGGCGGGACCGAATCCGACCAGCCCGTCTACGCGCTCGAAGCGAAGGAAAATTCCGCCTTCGGGCCTCTGGTCAAATTCACCGCCGCCATGATCCAAGGATCGCACAAACTGGTCTACTTCCACTATCCCGATTACAACGAGATCGAATTCTTCGACCTGAATGAAGACCCCGAAGAACTCGTCAACCTCTACCCCTCGCGTCCGCCCCTCGCCAAAGAGATGCTCTCTCGCCTCCTCTACAAACTGAACCCCTTCAACCGCCCCGCCGACTTACCGACTCGTTAACTCGTTGAATCCTTTTCCGCTTTCTGCTTTCCTCCTTGACAGATAGTAGGGGGGGGGGGGATATAATCTGACCGAACAAATCACTTCTTTGCACATTCGGGAGTGGGCATGAACAAACGGATTCTTTCCATTAGTCTCATTCTTCCCCTTCTCTGCGGGGTCATTGCGTTGGCGCTCGTCTTCTCGTCGGTTCCGGCTTCTGCGGGTAGAGGCTTTCCTTCTCCCGCTGTGGAGATTACTGAAGAACTGACAAACACCCCCTGGCCTACGGCAACGTTCACAGCAACCACAACCCCATTGTACTTTCACGATTCGGGTCCCATAACTGCGTCGGCTCCTGCACATCCCAATCCGGTTACAATACAGTCGTCAACCCGGTGCGGACCGAACAGTCGCTCCAAGCCTATGACCCCAATAACGGCACCGTGTTCGGGAGAGGACGCGTCGAGACCGACATTG
The DNA here is from genome assembly GCA_964625215.1 of uncultured Anaerolineaceae bacterium. GTDB lineage: Bacteria > Chloroflexota > Anaerolineae > Anaerolineales > Villigracilaceae > Denitrolinea. Next base: position 2,832 of record CAZVAX010000009.1, read on the forward strand.
TTGTATCCGGCGCGGGAAACGGGGTTGTCACCGTACGCGTGTATTACGAGCTAACCGGCGTGAATTGCCCTGACAAACATTCCTTGGATATTCTCAAAGCCAGCGGAAATGTAAACCATCCAAGTGTCCCTTTGGTAGGTTACCTGGATGTCTCTTTGACCGCCAGCGATCGCGGCGCATTCCATATCAAGACGCGTTGCTTTACAAGGGGAACCTATGTGGGCAATTTTGGGATTGACAGTTTGTGGTATTCCTTGAACGATCCCGCCGTTTGGACTCCCACTCCCACGATCACGAACACTCCCACCGCCACGCTGACGAATACCCCCACCTTGACTCCGTCTCCAACGGCTACGTTGACCAGCACGCCCACCTTTACAACGGCTACGCCGACTACTACAAATACACCTACGCCAAATAGGAGCGGTAGCGGAACTTGTTGGGCTAGTGGGGCGTCTTGGCCTTACTATGATGTGACCTATTCGATAGATTCGAGCATTCCCACATCTTGGGTAAGTTATATAGAAACCTCAGCCTACAGATGGACAAGTGTCTCACCAAGCCATTTCACCTTCTCTCGTTCGCAAGGAAGCGTTAATTTTATTGACAAAGGGCCTGTACTAAAGCCAGCAGAATGGATAGCGATAACTTACGTTTATGCAACCACTACAACCCCGATTACTTTAGTCACTACAACATTTGATGAGAACGACTCCTTTGACCCCAATTTTCCACCCGCGGCCAATAGTTACAGCGTCGAAAATGTAATGGTCCATGAGTTTGGACATTGGCTCTATCTTAAAGATATATACGACTCCGGTTGTAGTGATGTGACGATGTACGGATGGGGCTATCACGGCCAAACAAATCAAATTACTCTTGAGGATCCGGACAAAGAAGCAATTAATTGGCAATATCCTTGATAAGGAGAATTATTATGAGAAAAAGAATCTTGACCATCATCTTTGTGGTGGTAGTAGCAGTAGTAGTGTTGGTTCTTTCGAATGTTGTGCTTATCAATAAGAATGAACGTGCACCAATTACGATCACATCCTATGTTTCAGTTGCTAGGATGAGCCTTGATGATCTAATTTCTCAGGCCGACTTGATTGTTATTGGCGAATTCACTTCCTTTCGCCCTGGCCGTTGGAGCACTCCGAATGGGGAACTGCCAGAGAGCGCAACATTAGAATCTGTTTCGAGGCAGCACTTGGTTATATTTACTGATGTTGACTTTCACGCGGACCAATTTTTGAAGGCCGACAGGAACAGCCCTATCCTTCGTGTCCGCATATTTGGAGGTCAGGCTGGGCAGGACAGTATGATTATTTCTAGTGAGCCAACCATAACTGCCGGAAAAACATATCTGTTGTTTTTGTATCAGGACACAGGTTCTACCGCCAGTATTGACCCTGGAGATTTTTTAATTCTAGGAGGTATACAAGGAACTTATGAAATTATGGGCAATGAGGCAATATCAGCAGATGACAAATGGGTGCTTGAAGACTTAGTTATCTACATCCAGAATGCGCTCCAAAGTAGCCAGTAGTATTTTTGAGTCTAGAATCTAATCAGGAACACGCGGCCTAACCCACCGCGTGTTTTCTTTCCCCATCCCCGCTGAATCGCTGATTCGATTTGATATACTTACCCCATCTCACATCCAGGAGCCTCCCATGTCCACCCCTCCGCGCTGGGATTTGACCAACATCTACCCTTCGCTTGAATCCAAAGAATTTTCCGCCGCCTTCGGCAAACTCAAAACCAAGATCTCAGACCTCGGCGATTACTTCGACGAGGTTATAACCAAAGCCGACGCCAAGACTCCGCCCGACCAACTCGGTCCGATCATCGGCGAGGTTGTGGAGCGCTTCAACGATACCTACCTCATGAACAACACAGTCGGCGCCTACGTCTCCTTCCACGTGGACACTGACTCGCACGACAAGACCGCCAAGCGCCTCGAGTCGGAATACGAACAGGCCGCGGTGCCGCTCCGCAAGCTCGGAGTCCGCTTCACGGCCTGGCTGGGCAAGATCGCGCCGGCCCTCGACGCCGCGCTGGCTTATCATCCCTCCGCCAAAGCGCACGCCTTCAACTTGAAGGAAGCCGCCGACCAGAGCAAGTACTTGATGAGCGAAGACCTCGAAGGTCTCGCAGCGGAACTGACCCTGAGCGGGGGCAACGCCTGGGGCAAGCTGATGGGAACCGTCACCTCGCAACTCACCGTGGACTTCGAACTGGACGGCCAAACCCAAAAGTTGCCCATGCCCGCGCTGATCAACCTCCGCACCCACGCCGACGCGGACGTGCGCCGCCGCGCCTACGAGGCCGAGAACCAAGCCTGGGACTCAGTCCGCGAGACGCTGGCCGCCACGCTGAACGGGGTTAAGGGCGAGGTGGTCACGCTCAACAAACGTCGCGGCCGCGAAGACGCTCTCCACTCCGCGCTCGACATGGCGCGCATTGACCGCGCCACCCTGACCGCCATGCTGGATGCAATGAAGGACTCCTTCCCGCTCTTCCGCAAATATTGGAAACACAAAGCCAAACTACTCGGCAAGGACAAACTGGCCTGGTACGACCTCTACGCCCCTGTCGGCGCGGGCGGCGGAAGCATCGCCTACGAAGAAGCGCGCGATTTCATCCTCGAACACTTCACGAATTTCTCGCCCGAACTCTCCGCCTTTGCCGAGCGCGCCTTCTCGAAAAACTGGCTGGACGCCGAAATGCGCGAGGGCAAACGCGCCGGCGGCTACTGCGCGGGAGTCGAGTCATTGAAGGAGAGCCGCATCTTCGTCAACTTCGATGGGTCGGCGGATCAGATTTCCACGATCGCGCACGAACTCGGTCACGCCTTCCACAACGAGTGCGCCTACCAATTCGACAAGACCATCCTCCAGCAAGACACGCCCATGACCCTGGCCGAGACCGCCTCCACTTTCTGCGAAACCATCGTCACCGAGGCGAGACTTTCGAAGGTGAAAGACCCGCAGGAGGAACTCGCCATCCTCGAAGGTCACCTCAACGGCGCGTCGCAGGTCATCGTCGACATCTACTCGCGCTTCCTCTTTGAGAAGGAAGTCTTCGAGCGTCGCGAACAGTCCGAGCTCTCCGCCGATGATTTCTGCGACATCATGTTGCGCGCCCAAAAAGCCACCTTCGGCGACGGCCTCGACGAGAACCTCCTGCAAAAATACATGTGGACCTGGAAGCCGCACTACTACTCCACCCGCATCTCGTTCTATAACTTCCCGTATGCCTTCGGTCTGCTCTTCGGCACGGGCCTCTACGCCATCTTCCAGGATCGCGGCGCGGCCTTTGTGAACGACTACAAAAACCTGCTCGCCTCCACCGGCGAAGCCACCGCAACCGACTTGGCGCAACGCTTCGGCATCAACATCCGCACGAAAAAATTCTGGGCCGACAGCATCGCCATCATCGCCAAGCACGTGGAGCGCTACTGCGAGTTGTGATCGTTCGAGAAACCAGGTTTCTCCCAGAAACCTGGTTTCTCAAGTTTCCAAGATGAAACCCAAACCATGAAACGAAAAGCAACCTGGATTTTCCTCCTGCTCGCGCTGGCGCTTTCCGCATGTAGCCTCGCGCCCTCCGAAGCCGCGCACACGATTCCCGCCGCCCTCCCTCAAACCGAAGAGGATGTCCCTCGCGTTTCGGTGGAGGAGGCCAAAGCCGCGTTCGAAAGCGGACAGGCGCTCATCGTGGACGTACGCGGCGTGGACTACTACGCGGCCAGTCACATCGCGGGGGCGCTCTCCATTCCACTATCGCGCATCGAAGACGACCCGGCGGATGTCTCGCTCGACAAAACGAAGTGGATCATCACCTACTGCGCCTGACAAAACGAACACACGAGCGCCCGTGCGGCGTTTGTCCTGTTGCAAAACGGCTTTCTCAAAGTCACGGCCCTCCTCGGCGGATTCCAAGCCTGGCAGGACGCTGGCTTCCCGCTGGAGACAGGATCGAATTAAATGAAAAAATTCGTTGCCGTTGCCGGAAACATCGGCGTGGGAAAATCCACCCTCGTTCGTTTGCTCTCCGCCAAAATGGATTGGGAGCCGTTCTACGAACCCGTGGCCGAGAATCCCTACCTGGCGGACTTCTACCGCGACATGAACGCGTGGTCTTTCCATTCGCAAGTCTTCTTCCTCACGCATCGTCTGAAGGCCCACTACGACTTGGCGCGGCACCCCTCGTCCGTGGTGCAGGACCGGAGCGTATACGAAGACGCCGAGATCTTCGCGCAGAATCTTTTCTTGCAGGGACACATCCAACCGCGCGACTACGAAACCTACCGCGACCTCTACGAGACGATGTTGCGCTTCCTGCCCCACCCGGACCTGGTCATTTACCTTCGGGCCTCCGCCTCCACCCTGATGGGCCGCATCGCCCGCCGCGGACGCGACTACGAGCGGACGATCGCTACCGAGTACATCGAAAGCCTCAACCGCCTGTACGAAAATTGGCTGATGAACTTCACCCTCTGCCCGGTCCTCACCGTCCCCGGCGATGACCTGGACTTTGTGGCGCATCCGGGTCACTTGAATTTGATCGTCTCCAAGATGCAGGAGAAGCTCACCGGCCGCGACGAGGTGATCTTTATGCCGGAGGAAGTGGCGCGAGCCGCCGAAGATTAGCGCATCAAAAAACCAGGTTTCTGACAGAAACCTGGTTTTTTGATGGGTGTCACTGGAAACTCACCAGCCACTTGCCGAAGAGTTCCCACAACCAGTATTCGCTCCACTCTCCGGGGAAGGAGTCCCAGTAGTAGGGATTCCAGATGTCGAGGCCGCTTTGCTCGCATTCGGCCAGCGCGAATTCTTCGGGGGTGGAGTCGGGGAGGAGGCAAACGCTGGTTGCGTCGCCACCCGGTTCGGGCGGAAAGAGGGAACCGGTGAGGGAGTTGGGATTGTTGGGGGTGGGGAAGCAGCGTCCCACCCAGGAGCCGTATCCGTCGGTGTAGCGACACCACGAGAGGTCGAGCGATTTGGCGGCGGGATAGGTGTAGGCGTCCACCACGGTGTAGTTGGATGCTTTGAGCAGGCGCACGGTGTCGCCGGAGTCGCGCAGGTAAACTCCGGAGGCGGAGGCGAAGAAGACGCGTATCTCGCCCGGTTTGAGGATGTTCGATTCGCCGGGCCGCATGGCAGTGGTGAGGACGATGCCGGTTTTGATCTCGGTTCCGTCGGGGTTCTGGCGGTAAACGTCGAGTTTGTAACTGCCCAGGTTCACGTCCACGATGCCGGCGTTGATGACTTCGATGAATTCGTCGCCGGCGTCCACTTTGCCGTCGTTGTTCCAATCGTGGCCGGGCCGCACGAGGAATTCGTTCAGCACCAGCACCGGGCCGGGGATGGCGAGCGGAGTGGCTGTGCGCGTGGGCGTGAGGGTGGGACGCGGCGTGGCGGTGACCTCGAAGGCCCAGTTGGAATTTCTGGGGGTGCCGTCTATGCGGTTGCCGTTGGCGTCCTCGCCGTTGCGGGGGTTGACGTTGTCGCCGTGGGTGAACCAGTTGGTGTCCTGGTTGCTGATCAGGTTTTTACGTTCCATCGTCCCATAGAAGGAGGTGCTTCCGGCGGGCCAGGGGTTGGTGGTGGAGCCGGTGGGCGTGGGGGTGTTGGGACCGATGTCGTAGATGTTGGCTACGTCAATCACCTTGTCGTAGAGGTTGGGCGTGGAGGGCTTGCAGTTGTCGGCGGCGATGTTGTAGGGCGAACACAGGATGAGCATCTCGCCGCTGTTGCTCAGTTGGAACGAGGAGGGGAAGATCAGGTCGGCGGGAATATCCGATACGGCGTCGTCGCGGACGCGTTCGAGCAGGAAGTAACTTCCGGGGGCGATCAAGCAGTCGTTTATGTTGTCGTTATCGTAGTCGGTGGTACAGGTGGTGGGACTGAACGTGATGATCTTGGGCGTGCCGTACAGGGAGGTGAACGAGCGGATCTGCCAGCCGTTCATGTCTATGACCTCGTCGGTAAAGTTGAACAACTCGATCCACTCGTCGTTGGAGGAGGCCAGTGTGCCCATCCAGGCCACTTCGGTGATGATCACGGTTTTGTAAGAGACGAGGGTGGGGGTGAGGGTGGGAGTGTTGGTCTGTGTGGGCGTGCGTGTGAGGGTGGCGGTGTTGGTTTGGGTGGGGGTACGCATGGTGGTGGGCGTGTTGGTGACGCCGTAACCCCAGTTGAGCGCGCCGGGAGTCCCGTGAATGGGATTTCCGGCGATGTCGTGTCCGTTCCAAGACGCGGGGTTTACATTTGTGACCCAGAATGTATCAGTTTCCGCTCCCACGCCCATGCGTTCCATTGTGCCGTGATTGCCGGCCGTGGTCAATGTTCCGGCCGGCCAGGCGCCACCGTTACCATTGGAAGTGTCAACGACGGTGTTGCTAGAGTCTCGCAAGGTCAGGGTTTCGCCGCTATCGGAGAGCAAGCCGCTGCTGTACTGGAAAGAAGAAGCGGTGACATCCGCTGAAAAGATATTCCCGCTCTTTAAAAGGAAATAGCCTCCATCCAAAATCGTTCCCGAGGAAATGACGATGCTCGGACTGCCATCGGAGGCTTGAATTGTCCAATTAGCCAGATTAATATCACCGACGCCGTCTCCCGGCGGATTGTAGAGTTCGATCCATTCGTGGCTGGTGGAGGCGAGCGTACCCATCCAGGCCACTTCGTTGATGATCACCGATCGGGGAAGAACCGCGGTGGGCGTGAGGGTGGATGTCGGCGTATCGCCGAGGGTAATGCAATTTCCAGTGAAAGTAATATCGTCGAGGCGAAACGTCCCGCCAGTTCCTCCATAAGCAAAAATACCGAATCGTACATTTGCCGTATCTTCAATTGCGGTCACGGAACTTAAATCATAAAAATAATACAATTCAGATTCGGTAACAGTGCGCGCCGCGCCAAGCGGAACCGGAGTCACCCAATTATCGAGGCTGTAGAAGAGTTCAAACGCAGTTGGTCCCGAACTTGATCTACTTGCAGTGAAAGATAAAACGATTGAACTTCTTCCTTCCATGCTCAGTAAAAGCTCAACATATTCGCCTGGGTTAATTGAAACATCCCATCCCGTAAAACTGATTGCTGGAGGATTCGCCGAAACGGTGGTGGGAAATGGAGGGCTAGATAAGATCACCCCTGTCCAGGACAAATTGCCGTATCCGAAAGATGAAGGTATTGGAGATGGAACAGCGACTGTATAGCCGGTAAAGGTCCACTCTGCGATTTTGCTCCCGAAGCACGAGGTCGCTTGCGCCTGCGGCGCGGCCCCCGCTCCCCCCAGAGACTGGCCCAGCGCGCCAAAGAGGAACGCGGCCACCAGAGTCGCAGTCAGCAACCAGCGGGAAAGGATGGAGCGGCGAGGCATGGCGTCAATTCTACTCGAAAACGCAAGAACCGCCGAAGCGGGAAAAAATAATAATCGCCCCTTAATCAAGACGAACGTCAGGCCGCGGGGGAAGGAATAGGCTCGATCACCAGTTTGATCGCCGTGCGCACCTTGTCTTCGATCTCCACATCCACAAATTCGGGAATGCAGGCCACCAAAATGCCGTCGGCCTTCAAATAACCGGTCGCCAGCACCAGGGCCTTCACTGCCTGGTTAACCGCGCCCGCGCCAATCGCCTGCACTTCTGCGTGTTTGTGCTCGCGGACCACGCCGGCAATGGCGCCAGCCACTGCAGAGGTACGGGAGTTCGCTGAAACTTTGATCATATCCATGGGAGCCTCCCAGCATCGAAGAGTCGGAGCAATACGTTCAATTCGATTGTACAGACTTTTCATCTACAATACAAGAATGTAATTTTATTGGAATGTTGAATCATCGTCGTATTAGTAGAGACGGGGATACTGTGGATAACCAATGCGGAGCGACCAATCGCCCCAAGCGCTGGCCTCGGCTTCCACCTCGCGCCCATATGCACGGGCAAAATGAAAAAATCCATCCACGCCTCGTTTGTGGAAAAGTCACCCAAGTTGCGGATAAAAAGCGGGACGCCCGGCGCCGTTTCCGTATTTTGGACATCCCTTTAGACTCCCCCCATATCTGGGGGTCGCTTCCATCGGACCTCGGAGCGGGTTCGGCCCAGGATGGGGCTTTTGTCCACACCCGGGGCGGGTTTTCCACAGAAAAGTGGCGCTTATCCACAGTTAGGGGCAAGTCGAGAGGCTTTGTCTTATTGTTCACAATCGTATATCTGGGTACTTTTGGGGGAGGCGACAACAAAAGCCAGATTTCTTAACCCCAACATGGCTCTTCACGGGAGACCTGGGTTTCGATTACCGTTTCCCCATTCGTTTACACCGCACCTGCGGCGGGTGCAGGTGGCCGCTCCTCGTCCGTTGAGAACATCCGTTGCCAAATCCGTTCATCCGCTCTCTATCCGTTGACAACCTCATCCGTTCTCAATCCCGTTTTCCTTCGCGATCTCATCGAGCAGAATCTCCACCTCATCCAGGAAGCGGTCCAGTCCCTCCACCTTCCCGCCAAAGGACTCGCCTGCCAGCCCGAGGAAATTAACGGCCGCCTGCCACTCTCTCCCCTTCTCCTCCGGCAGGGACTTGGCGGCCAGCGTCCACGTGTGGAGCAGCGGCCAGAGAACGGCTTGGGCGTTGCCCGAGCCGATCATGGCTTCGAAGGCTTTGCGGTAGTAGTTCAGGCGATCCTTGTGGATGCGCGGGTCGGCCTTGCCTGTTTCCGCGGCGGCGAGGAAAGTCGCTTGCCACGCGTCCAGCCACGGGGCGGGGATTCCGTCCGTGAGGGCCGGGCCGCCCAGAAGGTCCGCGAGAGAGGCGGGCAGGTCGGGCCGAGTCGCTTTTTCGGCCAGCGCGGGGAAGTCGAGCAGGAGTCGGCGCTCGGCCAGCGGGTCTCCGTTCAATTCGGCCACCGCGCAGACCGCGTGATAAATGGATTTGAGATAATGCGCCACCTCCGCCGGCCCGGCCTGTTCGACGGTGAGCAAGTCGGTCCACACGCCGCGCCCGTGGTTGAGGAGTGTGCGGCAGCGTTGCAAAGTGAGGGCCGGGCCGTGAAACTCGAAGCCGCCGCGCACCGCGGCTTGCACGAAGTCGAAGAATTTTTCGCGTTCGAAGAGCAGTTGGGGGTTGTAGATTTCCGGCCCGAGCCACGGGTTGACGCGCAGTTCGCGGGCCGGGTTGTATTCGGCGCGGGCGTGATAGGTGATGTCCACGTGGAAGTCGCCGGTGAGTTTGAGGATTTCGCGGCTTTGCGGAGGCTTGTTCGCGGTGACGAAGACGAGGTCAATGTCGGTGACGCCGCCGAGGAAGGGATCGCCCTCGCCGAGCAGCGAGCCGAACAGGTAGGCGGCGATGATGTCCTTGTTATCGAAGGAGCGCTTTTGGGCGGTATCTTTGGCGAGGCGGATGAGGGTTTCGCGGGTAACACGCATGATTGCTCCAGGGATTTTTTACCACGGAGACACGGGGTCACGGAGATACTTCGGTAAATCGCTATCGGCGTTCCGTCATTGCGAGGAGGGTGAACTTCCCGACGAAGCAATCCCGCCTTGCGAGAGGAGATTGCTTCGGGAAGAACGCCCTCGCAATGACGGACAAAGTAGAAATGATTCACCAAAGATTTTCTCAGTGTTCTCCGTGTTCTCTGTGGTTAATTATTCAGCGGCAGGCTGGGCTGGAAGGGTGAGATGCCCAACGCTTCGCGGATTTTGTTTTCCACAAATTTCAGGTGGTCGTGGTTTTGCACGATGTTGATCTGGTTCGTGTCTATGGTCAGGACGGGCGTGTGATCGTAGGGCTTGGAGAAGAAATCATCGTAGGCCAGGTTGAGTTCGTGGATGTAACCGCGCTCCATGTTGCGTTCGTAGGAGCGGTCGCGCAGGGCGATGCGCTGCATCAGCACGTCGGTATCGGCGCGCAGGTAAACGAGCAAGTCTGGCATGATGATCTTCTCGGCCAGCGCTTCGTGGACGCGGTGGTACATGTCGAGTTCGTCGCCTTTGAGGTTGATGCGGGCGAAGAGCGCGTCTTTGGCGAAGGTGTAGTCGGAGAGCAGGCTTTTTCCGGCGGACACGACTTCGGTCACGCCGCGTCGCTGCTGGTGATAGCGCGAGAGCAAAAAGAAGATCTGCGTCTGGAAGGCGTAGCGTTCGCGGTCGGCGTAGAAATCCGAGAGGAACGGATTCTCCTCGAAGACTTCGAGCAGAATCTCGGCGTTGAATGCGGGTTGAAGCAGGCGGGCCAGGGTGGTCTTTCCGACTCCGATGACCCCTTCGATGGCAACGTACATGGTCGCTCCACGAGGTGGGATGGGGCAAGGATACCATAGGAATTCTGAATTCTGAATTCTGAATTCTGAATTTTGAATTATGAAGTTGGGTGGTCGAATAGTCACATGGTCTCATAGTCTTATAGTCGCGCGGTTCGTGTCTACCTTTATAATGGAGACATGGCAACGATTGGAATTGTTCCCCCGGTGGAGGGGACCGGCGGCATGGCGACGTTTCGCGACAAGTTCGAGGCGGGACTCGCTTCGCGCGGCTACGCGGTGACTCACAACCCCAACGAGGCGGACGCGGCCATCCTGGTCATCGCGGGGACGAAGAGTCTGCTTCCGTTGTGGCGCGCCAAACGCCGCGGCGTGCGGATCGTGCAACGGCTGGACGGGATCAACTGGATTCACCGAAAGCGTAACACGGGCTGGCGTCACTACATCCGCGCGGAGTATGGCAATTTTGTTTTGTCGTTCATCCGCAGAAACCTGGCCGAACGGATTTTGTATCAGAGCGAGTTCTCGAAAAAGTGGTGGGAGGATTGGTACGGAACGCCGCGCGCCTTCGCGTCGGTTGCGCATAACGGCGTGGATTTGAATTTGTATTCTGTAGGTCGGATTGCCAATCCGACTTACCCGCCTCACAGGTTGCTGGTTGTCGAAGGAAGTCTCGGCGGCGGATATGACATGGGACTCGACAACGCGATTCGTCTCGCGGAAACATTGAAGGAAAAGCATAACTTTTCGATGCAGTTGGTGGTGGTCGGCAAGATCAGCGACGAACAACGCGCCCGTGTGGAGGCGCAGGCGCGCGTTCCCATCGAGTGGATGGGAGTCGTGCCGCGCGAACGCATCCCCGAAATTGACCGCTCGGCCCACCTGCTTTTCTCCGCCGACCTGCATCCCGCTTGTCCCAACTCCGTCATCGAAGCGCTTGCCTGCGGACTGCCGGTGGTGGCGTTCGATACGGGCGCGGTCAAGGAATTGGTGGTTGGAGACTCTGGCAGAGTGATCCCTTACGGCGGCGACCCGTGGAACGTTGATCCGCCCGACATCCCCTCCCTCGCCGCCGCGTCCGCCGAGATTTTGCGCGACCTGCCGCGCTTCCGTCAGGCCGCGCGCGCTCACGCCGAGTCCGCGCTGGGGTTGGAGAAGATGGTGGATGGGTATTTGAAAGTGTTGCTGGAATAAAAGATGAAAGATGAAAGATGAAAGATGAAAGAATTTCTTCGCGGCCTTCGCGTGCTTCGCGGTAAAAAAGGAGAAAGATATGGATGAAATCGAAACCTTCCTGCGACGGCATTTGCAGGGCATCAACGACAACGATGTCGCCTCGTATCACGAAACCACCTCGCCTGACCTGACGTTGTACGAGTGGTGGGTCACGCCGCACCGAATTGACGGCCTGCCCTTCCACGAGTTTATGATGACCGCCAATGCCGAGAAAGGGACGGTCTTCGGCGCGGAGGCCCAGGGCGAAAAAGCCAAGACGCGCTTCGACCTCGCGAACCTGCACATTCAACGCTACGGCGATTGCGCCATCGCGAGTTACACGTTGCTTATCAGTACGGCCACCCCCGAGGGCGTGAAGGTCGCGGCGCACAACGAGACGCGCGTCATCGTGAAAATCGAGGGCGCGTGGAAGGTGGCGCATGTGCATAAGTCGCCGGCGTACGCGGCTCCTCACGTGCAGTAATTGGAGATTGGTAATTGGTAACTGGTAAATTTTCTGGCCGATTGGGATTACAACAGCGCGTGTTGCCGAGCTATCGCGTTCCATTTTTTGAGATGCTTGCGCAGGCGTGCGAGAGCATGAGTCTGTTTGCGGGAAAGCCGCGTCCATCCGAAGGAATCACGCCGGGGCAATTACCAATTACCAATTACCATTTCGCCCACAACCTCCACCTCTTCAGCGGCCCGCTCTACCTCTGTTATCAACAGGGACTTGTGGATTGGTTGGAGAAAACGAATCCCGACGCGCTGATCGTGGAAGCGAACCCGCGCTACCTCGCGACTCCGTCCGCGCTGAGGTGGATGCACGCGCGCGGATGGAAAGTCATCGGCTGGGGTCTCGGTTCGCCGCCTCTTGCCGGACCTCTGGCCGGGTTGCGCCAATCGAGGCGAGTCCACTTCCTGGCCCAGTTCGACGGTCTCATTTCTTACAGCCAGCGCGGGGCCGAGGAGTACGCGTCGCTCGGTTTCCCGCGCGAGAAAATTTTTGTGGCGATGAACGCGGTCGCGCCGAGACCGACTTCCTCTCCCGACCTTCGACCTTCGACCTTCGACAAGCCGACCATTCTCTTCGTTGGAAGATTACAGGCGCGCAAGCGCGTGGATTGGTTGTTGCGTTGTTGCGCGGAGATGGAGTCGAAGCCGCGGCTTGTCATCGTGGGCGATGGGCCGGAACGCGAGTCGTTGGAGGCGTTGGCGCGGGAGGCGTATCCCTCGGCGGAGTTCGCGGGCGCGAAGCATGGGGAGGAGTTAAAACCTTATTTCGCCGCGGCCGATTTGTTTGTGCTGCCGGGAACCGGGGGGTTGGCAGTGCAGGAGGCGATGGCGCACGGACTCCCCGTCATCGTGGCGAAAGGGGATGGGACTCAAGACGATCTGGTGCGCGAGGGGAAGAACGGGTGGCAGATTCCGCCCGAGGATTACGCGGCCCTGCTCAGGGTCACGCGCGAGGCGTTGACGGATGGGGGGAGATTGCGCCGGATGGGGGAGGAGTCGTTCCGAATCGTCTCGGAGGAGATCAACCTCGAGGCGATGGTCGCGACCTTTGTGCGGGCGCTAGAAGTCGTTTGTCAGCGTTGAGGGGATGCGTTTCAAAAATTCGTCAACGTCCGTGGGGGTGAGGAACGCTTTTTCGATCCGTTTCGAGAATCCCAACGGGTTGCGCGGTAGGAGCAGGATGCCGCGTTTCACTTTTTGGAGGCGGGAAAAGACCCACCACGTATCCTCAACTTTTTCCACGTTGTCGAGGCGCTGCACGCGGTCCATTTCCTGGAAGCGCAGGAAGACGCGATAATCGAGATGGCCCGATACGAAGTAGATGGAGACGCCGGTGTCGGTGACGATATAGGCGGTTTCGGCGCCGAAGAAGCGCACATCCATGTAAAAGACGGCGAAGCCGACGATCATGATGAAGAAGCGCCAGAAGCCCAGCCCCACAAATTCGCCGGCCAGCCAGGCTGTGACCGCCGCGACTGCCAGCAGGACGGCGAGCCTCCGCGCGGTGTGCATCCACGGGATGGGCAGGCGTTGCACAAGGAATGTTTCGGTTCCGTGCGGCGCGTGCTGGCGACGCTGGTCAGAGATCCACGCGTTGGCGCGCCAGTTGAGGGCCGCGATGCCGGCGACGACGATGAGCAGGAACAAGGCGGAGAGGATGGGGGGCCAAGTCCAAAGCGCGACGACGGCGATCCACGCGTAGGGATATTGTTTGAGGAAGAGAACCGGGAAGGAGAGAATGAAATTGTCGAGGGATGCTTTCACTCGAATGCCTGCTGTGCTCTCGATGGCGTGCATGGCGACTCCTTGATTTGGCTCGATTTTATTGGAAGAGCCGGGCGCGCCGCAACCCTCTGGCGAGGGGTAAATAGACCTCTTGCAAAAGCGCGCTCGAGAGCGCACAATACGCCTCGCGTAAGAGACGTTCTCTAACGTCGGCCGACTTATGCAAGAGGTCAAATGGAAAAACAACAGGCCGCGGGATGAGCGCGGCCTGTTTGCGGTTGGGACTACTTACAATGGTGTGACCAGTTCGGCCTGCACGTAGCCGCGCTTGCCATTGGATGCGGTGACGGTGAGCCACTGGCCGCTGACGCCGACCTTGGGCGTGGCCGCTTTGACGGTCTCCATGACGGTGAGAACGGCTCCGGCCGCTTCGGAGTTGACCAGCCGCCCGGTCGTTGATTTGCTGGCGTACACCTTCGCCCCGGCGGTCACTTTGACCTTGAGAGCGCCGATGCTCGATACGCCAGTCGGCGCGGACGGGGTGGCGGGCGCGGATGAGGGTGTGGGAGTCGGCGTCGCGGGCGCAGATGGGGTGGATGAAGGCGCGGGCGCGGGAGCCGGCGCGGCCGGAACGCGCTCCACGTACCACGCGGCGACGTAGCCTTCTTTGCCTTGCGGTTCGCGCACGCGGATGAATTGTCCGTTTACGCCGACCTTGGATTCGGCGCCCGCTTCGAGCAGGAGCAGGTTCGTGCCGGGCGTGATCTGCGCGATGATGTTGGCCGTGCTGACTGTGTCGGCGCTGAAACGCATGTTGAGGAAGGCGGTCACATCGGCGGTTGGGCGGACGTAGATGCCTGTGCCAGGGGCCGGGGGGATCGAGGGCGCGGGGGCCGGGGCCGGCGCGGGGGCCGGGGCCGGCGCGGGGGCAGGAGCCGGCGCGGGCGAAGGCTGAGGCGTGCCGCTGGGGGAAGGCGTGATCGGTCCGCCTGAGCCGGTCGCTTCATAGATCAATACTTGTTGGATGGCGCGTTGCAGGGTATTGCCCTGGGCGTAGCGCGCCATGAGGTAGTCTTTGGAGGCCACGCCGGGCCGATAGGGGTAGGGGTCGAGCATGAGGTAGTCGTTGCCCTCGCGGGCGTAGACGAGAACGTAGTGCCATTGCAGGCCGGCCGCGGGGGAACTATCCACGCGCACCACCACCGGCTGGCCCGCGGCGAGGGAGGCGTCAATGGCGGAGAGAGGCGCGTCGCTGGTTTCGCAAAAAACGTTCGATTTGAGCGTCACCTGCGGGTAAACCTTGCTGACGGCTTCCCAGCGCATCATGGCGCTGGCAAATCCGCCCGCGGCTTTGAGTTTTTCGTTGAGCGTTTTGGGGGTTTCGCTATATCCATGCCCGTTGAGGAGCATGGTGAGGCTGGTGAGGGCGCAACCGACGTAACCGATGGTGTCGCCGGGATCGCCAAAGCCGAGAATGTCTTCTTTCCATTGCGGGTCTTGCTGGGAATAGTAAACGAGTTGAAACGCCATGCGGGCCTCCTCTTTATGTTGACACGGTTGCTCCGATTATACGACTGGATTTTTATCCTGTGTTGCCCGGTTGCGCGATTATTATACTGCCAAACAAACAGGCCGCGTCTCAGCGACGCGGCCTGACTGAAAACTGAAAACTGGAAACTGCTCACTCGATCTTCCCCGTAATCGTCGTCATCTTCAACTCGCCGATGGCCTTCGTGATCTGAATTTCGCGCGGGCAGGCCAGGGTGCAATTGAACGCGGTGTGACAGCGCGCCAGGCCGCTGGTCTCGCTGACGATCTTCATGCGTTCGGCGGCGGCTTCGTCGCGGCTGTCGAAGATGAAGCGATGGGCGGTGACGAGCGCGGCGGGACCGAGGTAATCGTCGCTGGCCCAAAAGGATGGACAGGAGGTGGTGCAACAGGCGCACAGGATACACTTGGTGGTCTCATCGAAGCGGGCGCGTTGCTCGGGCGATTGCAGGCGCTCCTTCCCGTCCGCGGGAAGCGGGGAGTCGTTGATGAACCAGGGCAGAACCTTCTTGAAGTTATCGAAGAATGGCTCCATGTCCACGATTAAATCCTTGATCACTTGCAATCCCAGGATGGGCTCGACCGTGATCCTGTCACCCACGTCGCGCACGAGGGTCTTGCAGGCCAGCATGTTGCGCCCATTGATTCGCAACGCGTCCGAGCCGCACACGCCATGCGCGCACGAACGCCGAAACGACAGCGTTCCGTCGTGGTAGCCCTTCACCTTTTCGAGCAGGTCTAACACACGGTCGGTCTCCTCGCCTTCGAGGGCGTAGGTTTCGTAGTGGAAGGACTTGTCCACTTCGGGGTTGTAGCGGAAAATTTTCAATGTGATCTGCATGGTCGCCTCATTAATAAACGCGCGCCTTCGGCTGATACTTCGTGATCGTCACGGGTTTGTAATCAATCACCGTCTTGCCGTCCTTCTTCCACACGAGCGTGTGCTTCAACCAATTCACGTCGTCGCGCTCCTGGAAGTCCTCGCGCGAATGTCCGCCGCGCGACTCGGTGCGGTTCAAGGCGCACTCGCCGATCACCTCGGCCATTTCGAGCATGTTGCCGAGTTCCCAGGCGTTGAGCAATTCGGTGTTGAAAATTCTTCCCGTGTCGGTGACGCGCACCTGCTTGAAACGCGCCTGCAACTCGCGCACTTTCTCGATGGCGTTCTTCATCCCTTTTTCATTTCGATAAATGCCGACATCGTCGAACATGACCTTCTTCATCTCGACGGCGATATCGTAGGCGTTCTCTTTGCCGGACCCATTGCGGAGCGCGTCAAACTGCGACTTCGAGGCGGCTTCCGCGTCGCCGGGCAGATTCGGCCAACCGGCCTGACTCGCGTACTGCGAGGCCTTGAGTCCGGCGTACTTGCCGAAGACCACCAGGTCGAGCAGGGAGTTCGTCCCGAGTCGATTCGCGCCATGGACGGAGACACAGGCGCACTCGCCGGCCGCGTACAGTCCCGGCATGACCGTGTTCTTCGAGTCAATCACCACCTCGCCGAATTTGTTGGTGGGAATGCCGCCCATCGTGTAATGCGCGGTCGGCTGGATGGGCATCATCTGTGTCACCGGGTCAATGCCGAGGTAGACGCGATTGAAGTCCACGATGTCGGGGAGTTTGGCCAGTAACTGGTCACCCGTTATGAGGTAGGGCGAACCGTCGGGGTTGGTGCGGCCGTCCAGCGCGGCGTAGCGGATGATCGACTCGGGCCGCGCGTCCAGCCAGACGTAGTTTTGGCCGTTCACGCCGCGTCCCTCGCGGATCTCGGTGTAGATGGCGCGGCTGATCACATCGCGCGAGGCCAGGTCTTTCACCGTCGGCGCGTACTTCGGCATGAAGCGTTCGCCGTTGCCGTTGATGAGCACGCCGCCTTCGCCGCGCACGCCCTCGGTGATGAGGATGCCGAGTTTGTAAATGCCGGTCGGATGGAATTGGAAGAACTCCATATCTTCGAGCGGAACGCCGCGCCGCAGGGCAATCGCCACCCCGTCGCCAGTGTAGGCGTAGGCGTTGGAGGTGACCTCGAAGATGCGGCCATGTCCGCCGGTGGCGATGATGACCGACTTGGCATGGAAGGTGATGACCTCGCCGTTCGCCAAGTTGACCGCCACCACGCCCGCCGCGACTCCGTCCACGATCAGCAGGTCGAGGACTTGATACTCATCGTAAAAGGTGACTTTATTTTTGAGACACTGTTGGTACAGCGTTTGCAGGATCATGTGGCCGGTGCGGTCCGCGGCATGGCAGGCGCGCCGGACGGGTTTGCCAGTCTCGTTGTTGGTGTGCCCGCCGAAGGGTCGTTGTGAAATGCGTCCGTCGGGCGTGCGGTCGAAGGGCAGGCCCATGTGTTCGAGTTCGAGGATGGCTTCGGGCGCTTCCTGGCACATGAACTCGATGGCATCCTGGTCGCCGAGATAATCGGAGCCTTTGACCGAGTCGTAGGTGTGCCACTCGACGCGGTCCTCCTCGAGGTTGCCGAGCGCCGCGCTGATTCCGCCCTGGGCCGCGCCGGTGTGCGAACGCGTGGGGTACAGTTTGCTGATGACAGCCGTCTTGGCCGAGCGCGAGGCGTAGAGGCCCGCCATGAGTCCCGCCCCTCCCGCGCCGACGACGACTACATCGAATTGGTGAACATTTGCCATGAATGAAAGTCTCCTGAAACGCTATTTCTCTTCCAACATTTTCTGGCGAATCTCCTGCCAGACTTGCAGGTGTTTTCTCTTGATGCCGCTGGCTCTCTGGTATTCGAATTCCAGCCATTTGGTGTATTCATCCACGAATGCTTGAGGGTTATTCATCAGGCGCATGTAATATTTCAGGGACGGGATGACGCCGTTGATGATGATCTGGCACGAATGGACTTTGCTGTAGTTTCTGATCTCCTGCATAATGGCGTCGTAATCGTCGAAATTGGGCTCGTGGGTTGTCAAGATATAGTAGCGGTCAATATCGGTATTCTTTATTTTTCGATAGGCGACCCCGACCATATCGGCAGTGAGCGGTTTGTCGTGTTTGATTTCGACGGCTTCAAGATAGGAGCCGTCGGTATTTTTGATTTCGATATCGCCTACCGATCTTGAGCGGGCGTCGGGACTGGTGTGGGATTCGAGCGGCGCGAGGACTTTTCCCGCGTATCTGGGAAAGCCTTCTTTCAACAGCAGATTGTAAACAGAATAGATAGCCAGAACGGGAATTCGAGCAGTTCCTGTTGCGCCACGACCATAATCATAATGGATGTGCGCGCTGACCGCGTCGATCATCTGGGCGATGGATAGTCCACTGGCGACTTGAACGTTTTCGAAGAGCGCGCCGTCCTGCGCCGAAGCCTGTATCATCAAGCCCATAAAAGCGGCGAGCATCTTGCTCGCTAGTTTTCGATTGATTTGCAGACGATCCAATGTTTTCAGGAAAGCCGATTTTAAATTCGCGTTTCGGATTTTTCCCGGAAATTCAAAATCGAACGGATGCGGTTGTTCCAACGAGCGGGTCAGCCAGGCGCTTTCCGCCATTGCAAAATGTGGGAACCTGCGTTTGAGAAACGGCATGACGTATTTGGTGTCGAACGTCCTGCCTGAATAGCCGTTCTCCATGCCGTCCTGGTGATAGCGGATATCCTGCGAAGGTTTGTAAATCTTGTAAACGATGGAGGTCAACGTTACGCCCAAAACGGCCTTTTGCGTTTCGGCGTTCGCGACGATCGTTTGCAAATCCTGAATGTAATCACTGGGTAACGCGGATAAGAGCGCGCTGACCAGTTTGCCCGATGCGTTTTTAAATCCGGATTCGAGAATACTTTCAGGAGTCTGCGGCATTTTGTCTCTCCCACAAGGACAACTGGTGTTTAACGCCGCTCAATCGTTTTTGGGCGTATGAACAATATTCCTCGCTGATGTCGAAGCCGATGTAGGCGCGTTCGGTCTGGAACGCGGCCACCGCCGTCGAGCCCGACCCGGCGAAGGGGTCGAGAACAACATCGCCTCGCTGTGTTAGCAACCGAATAAATTCTTCCACGATCTTGACAGGATAAATGGCAGGGTGCGGACAATTCTTGAGCGACTCGACAGGCGTGGTCAAAACATCCTTTTTGAGCGGATTGCCGTAGATGCGGATGATCGTAAAGCCGTTTTTATCCAGCTGTATTTTCCTGCCGCCATCCTGCCCGCCAAAAGGCTCGGAATGAATGCCGCGAATTTTCATTCGGAAGCCCTGAATTTCGCCGTTCCGTACTTCCTCGATTACTTCCTCCAGCGAAGCGCGCGCCATCTCTTTTTGTTTGGGCGAAAGTTTCGATTGTTCAATGAGCGGGAAATATTTCTTTCCCACGTTTTCACCCGCGCCGTTCCCGTTCCCATTCGGCTTGGGATCCTCGGCGGGTTTCAGAAATTCATCGAGGAAGTATTTGTATTCCTGAGACTTCACAAAATGGAAAAACGGTTCGGTGGCGCTGACCAATCGCCGCTTGAATTGACGCGGCGTTGGATTGGTTTTCACCCATGTCACGTTGTTGACGAGCGTCACGCCGCATTGTTCAGTGGCGGCAATGGCAAAACGATAGGGCATGAGAAGGAGGCTGCTGTCCTCGTACTTATCGCCGACGTTTAACACGACGCTCCCCGTTGGTTTGATCACGCGGACGCACTCGCGGAAAATCTTCATCAGCGCGGCGACATACTCCTCGGGCTTCTTTTCGTTCCCCATCCCGCCGCCGTCATATTCCCGTTGTTGGAAATACGGCGGCGAGGTGATGACTAAATCAACGCTATTGGCGGGAATCAATTTAAGGAGTTCCGCACTGTCGCCGCAGACAATTTCATTCCAAAAGGGCATGCCTGTTGGACGATTAACTCTATAAGAAACAAGGGCTTCTTCTTTTACTTTTCTCATGTTTTCAAAACGACGCTTTCGATTCAACCTATCTATAAAGTCCAAAGGATGTACAACCCCATCCCGATCATCGCGAGCATAAAAACGATGCTGATGAGGCGGACAACGCTCCTCCCGCGCGGGGAGACGATGTAATCGTCCGCGATGACCACGAGGCCGTGGACGCCATGTCCGACCGCGACGAGCAAGAGCGCGCTTCCCACCAGACGCCAGAATGGGGTGGCCCACACGTCGGGATTCTCCAAGGGGACACTTTGCACGTGGCTGCTGTTCGGCATGAAGCCCCAACGCAGGATGTCGGCCATGTTCATTTGCGTACGCGCGCCCATCACCAGCGCGCCGATGACCGCGACCAGGATCAGCGCGTACATCGCCAACGCGGTCAGGCGCGTGATGATCCACATGAACATTTCAAAATTCAGGCCGCGTTTCTTGAGGGAGAGAGTGCGAGGTTTGCTTTCCATGTCAACCTCCCAGCGCGTTGCGGACGATGATCAGGACGGCGATGCCATAGAGGGGGATGAAGACGGCCCACTCCACCCAGATGGCCTCGCGCGTATGGTCGAGCAGACCCGGCCAGAGGTCCAGGAGGGTGATGCGGAGTCCGTTGATGGCATGGAAGAGGACGCAGAAGAAGATGAAGATCTGGAAGGTCCAGTGTTCGTAAATGTTGTTCAACGCCGCCCCGAGGTCCCCGCCGAGAACCGACGCCAGGATGTGAGTCGTCACAAAGATCGCCATGCCCAGTCCGCCGATGCGGTGCAGGACAAACGTGAGCATGGGGTCCTGTCCCTTGTAGCGCAGGGCCGTGGCCAGGGGGACGTTCCGTTTCAAGCCCATTGATGCCTCCTCGAAATGCAGTGCGTGAGAGCCTATTTTACCGCGAGATGTTGGGGGTGATTATCACACGCGAAAGTCACGCCAAGAAGTGACAATCATCCTCGTTATTTTATCCCACACTTCCTGTAATAAAGAGAGGGTTTACTCGTATAATCCGCAAAGTACCGGTATCATACAGGTTTTGCGTAGTACGCGCCCTCTGGCGCAGTTCGGCGTTAGAGAACGCCTGTTACGCCGGCGTAGGACGCGCTCTCTAGCGCAGTTCGGCGTTAGAGAACGCCTGTTACGCCAGTTTGCAGAACCAGATTAAGGAGCGTTCCATGTCTGAATCGAAACACCGGCGGGACTTTATGAAAGCCACCACCGCCCTGGTCGGCGGGGTTGTGGCCGCCTTTGTGGGCATTCCCGCCATCGCCTATTTGATTGACCCGGCCCTGAAGGCTGGCTCCAAGGAAGCCTGGGTTCCGATCGGCAAGCTGGCGGATATTCCGCTGGGCAAACCCTTTCCATTTTCGTTCACACGCGTCCAGGTGAACGGGTGGGAGCGCACCGCCACCAGCCACGGCGGATTCGTCATCCGCAAATCGGAGGCGGAAGACGACCTGCTCATCCTGGATAGCAAATGCACGCACCTGGCCTGCACGGTCAACTGGAGGGAAGACGCCAACGCCTTCCTGTGTCCGTGCCACGACGCTAGTTTCGACGCGGAAGGCGCGGTGTTGGGCGGGCCGCCCCCGCGTCCGCTGGGACGATACGAGGAATTCCACGTCACCGACGAAGGCCTGCTCGAGATCTTCGTGAAGGAAGGCTAAGCCATGTGGAAAAAAACATTCGCTTGGTTGGATGAACGGCTCGGCCTGAACGACATCTATAAAAACCTGCTCGACCGTCCCGAACCGAGAGGCAATTGGTGGAACACGCTCGGCTCGGCCACCCTCTTCCTATTCATCTTGCAGGGACTCACCGGTATCTTCCTGACAGTCTATTACACTCCCTCGCCCGATCACGCCTACGACTCGGTGCAGTACATCATGGAGGGAGTCCGGTTTGGCTGGCTGATACGCGGCATCCATCACTGGGGTTCCACGCTGATGGTGATCCTGGTCTTCGTTCACATGCTGCGCGTCTTCATCACCGCCTCCTACAAGTACCCGCGCGAGATGACCTGGCTGATCGGCGTGGGCTTGCTGATTGCCACGCTCGGCATGGGTTTCACCGGCTACCTGCTCCCCTGGCATCAACGCGCGTATTGGGCCACCACCGTCGGCACGGAGATCGCCGGAAGCGTGCCGTTCATCGGCGAGTTCATCCTCAAAACCCTGCGCGGCGGCACGGACCTGAGCGCGCTCACCTTGCAGCGATTCTTCTCGGCCCATATCTGGATCATCCCTGCCACGCTCGCCGCGCTGATCGGCGTACACCTGTACCTCATCATCCGTCACGGCGAGTCACATTTCCCCGCGAAGGAAGATTGATAACGGACTTTTCACGGACTCACAGAGAAAAAACGGATTCGGTAACGGATGCCTGCGGCGAGCGGACAAACGAACGGAGAAACGGATTCGGAATGGATGAGACCGGATTGGAATAGATCATGAACGAAGAAACTAAAAAGAAACTCAATGAACGCTATCAACGCGAACTGAACCGGGGCGAATTTTTCTGGCCCGACAGCATCTTCAAGGATGCCATCGTTTCGCTGGGCATTTTCGTGTTGCTCCTCCTGCTTGCCTCGTTCGTCGGTGTGGCGAATGAACCCAAAGCCGACCCGTTTGACACCTCCTACCTGCCGCGCCCGGAATGGTATTTTCTCTTCCTCTTTAAGTTCCTGGCGCTCTACGGACAGATCCCCGTCATCGGCAAGATCGAGTGGCTCGCCGCGATACTCGTTCCCAGCCTCGGCATCGGCCTGCTCCTGCTCCTGCCCTTCCTGAACAAACGTCCCGACCGCCACTACGCCAAGCGCGCGCTTTCGATCGGCGCGATGGCAATCCTGGTCGTGGACATGGTTGTCCTGACCTTGATCGCCAACATCCCCACCGTGCCGCCGGAGGACGCGTCCCTCTTGGTCAACCTTTCCGCCTGGCTCCAACCCTACGCGGGCCTGGTCGTTCCGGGGCTGGCGATACTCGCCCTGATCGTCCTGGCGCGATTCGCCAAGGGTCTCTCCTGGCGATGGATGATGGGAATCACGGGCGCCGCCTCGCTCTTGATGATAGGGCTGACGGCGTTTATCCTCGTCTTTGCACCCAAGGTCGAAGCCGCCGAAACTGAAGTCGCGGTCACCCTGGCAGATCGCATCCTCGCCGGGCAGGAACTGTACTCGCTCCACTGCGTGGAATGTCACGGCGACGACGGCAAGGTGACGGTCATCGAAGGCGTGGAAGGACTCGAGGGCCGGCAGGTGATGGCGATCAACGCCACGGACGTGCTGTACACCCTCAACGACGCCGCGCTGGCCGAGGTCATTGCCTACGGGCGTCCCGCCGCGGGCATGAATCCCTTCGGTAAAATGTACAACCCCGAAGGGTTGGGCAAGAGCGACATTGACAACATCGTTCTCTTCATGCGCTACATGTGGGACGATCGCTTCGAACCGCCGCAGGAAGTCCTCAAACCGCTCATCCCTGAACTAACGGAGGGCGAGGTCCCATCGTACGAGGTCCACATCGCGCCGCTGGTCAAACGTTACTGCGTCTCCTGTCACCGCGCCGGGAAGGAGAACAACAACTACCTGATGACCACCTACGAGGAGATTCTCACCACCGGCGACCACGTGGACAACAACCTCGTCAAGGGCGAGGCGAACTCCTATTTCCTGCAAGTCATCCAGGGATATTCCATCACAGAGAACGGCGAGGAGATCATCGGCGTGATGCCGCCCAAGACCACGCTCAAAGCGAGTTACATTGACGTGTTCCTCCGCTGGATTCTGGCCGGCATGCCGATGACCGCCGAGGACGCGGCCGGGCTGTTCGTCGCGCCGACGCCGGAAGTTATGCCCGCGCCGTAATCATAGAAAATGGCGGGTCGCCAATCCGCCACACGAACTAAGAATCAAAAAGAGCGGCGCGCCACCCAGCGCGCCGCTCTTTTTGATTATGTGTTACATGTGCTTGATGATCGCGTCGCCGAACTCGGAACACTTCACTTCCTTCGCGCCTTCCATGAGGCGGGCGAAATCGTAAGTGACAGTCTTAGCCGCGACCGCGCCTTCCATGCCTTTCACGATCAGGTCGGCGGCTTCGGTCCAGCCCATGTAGCGCAGCATCATCTCGCCCGAGAGGATGACCGAGCCGGGGTTGACCTTGTCGAGGTCGGCGTACTTGGGCGCGGTGCCGTGAGTCGCCTCGAAGATGGCGTGACCGGTCTCGTAGTTGATGTTCGCGCCCGGGGCAATGCCGATCCCCCCCACCTGCGCGGCGAGCGCATCCGAGAGGTAGTCGCCGTTCAGGTTCATGGTGGCGATCACATCGTAATCGCGGGCGCGGATCAGGGTGAATTGCAGGGAAACGTCCGCGATGGAGTCTTTGATCAGCAGTTTGGATTTCCACTGACCGTTGCCGTGGGTGTCCCACAACTTCAACGCCTCTTCCACCTCGGCCTTGATCTCGCCCTGTTGCGAGGGACTCATCATGTCGAAACCGGGGTCAATCATCTTGGCGTTCTCTCCCACGCTCAGGTTGGGTTTGGATTCCTTGTTGCCGAGGATCCAGGTCTCGCGCTCGGTGACGATCTGGTTGCGGAACTCGCGCTTGGCGAGCGCGTAGCCCCAATCCTTGAACGCGCCTTCCGTGAACTTCATGATGTTGCCCTTGTGGACGAGGTTCACGCTTTTGCGTTTGTTCGCAAGCGCCCAGGTGATCGCGGCGCGCACGAGGCGTTCCGTCCCTTCGACGGAAACCGGCTTGATGCCGATGCCCGCCGTTTCGGGGAAGCGAATCTTGGCATATTCCTTCGGAAAGGCTTCCTTGAACAACGACTTGAACTTTTTATTTTCATCGGTTCCATATTGGAACTCGATGCCGGTGTAAATGTCCTCGGTGTTCTCGCGGAAGATGACCATGTCCACGTATTCGGGGTGCAGCACCGGCGACGGCACGCCCGTGTACCAGCGCACGGGACGCTGGCAGACGTACAGGTCGAGGATCTTGCGGAGCGCGACGTTCAGGGAGCGGATGCCCCCCCCGATGGGAGTCGTGAGCGGGCCTTTGATCCCCACCAAAAATTCGCGGAACGCCTCGGTCGTCTCGTCGGGCAGCCAGTTCTGGAACATCTTGAACGATTTTTCGCCCGCGTACACTTCCATCCAATGGATCTTGCGTTTGCCGCCGTAGGCTTTCTGCACCGCCGCGTCGAACACGCGCACCGAGGCCCGCCAGATGTCGCGCCCGGTTCCGTCGCCTTCCACGAAAGGGATGATCGGATTTTCAGGAACCTGCAACTTTCCATTCTTGATCGAAATCTTTGTCCCGCCTGCGGGGACTTTAACATGTTGATACGCCATCTTTCTGTTCTCCTTGCAAAATTTGTGGGCGGGATTATATCATCCAAACCTTGACACCGAATCGATTCCGCGTAAAATTCGGCGCAATGTACACGCCCTTCCGATCAAAGAATTTCCTGCGCCAACATTTCTTTGGAATGATTGTTTCAATTTTTGGAAAGTAGAGAGTCGCCTCTGGCGGCTCTCTTTTTTTACCTGACACCTGACACTGGAACACCTGACACATGCTTCGACTCCCCGGCCTGATAGACCCTCACGTCCACGTGCGCGAGCCCGGACAAACCCATAAAGAAGACTGGGACACCGCGACTCAATCGGCCCTGGCGGGCGGCGTGACGACGATCCTCGCCATGCCCAACACCAAACCGCCCATCTTCGACGCTTCCACCCTGGACCTCGCGCGGGGCGCGGCCGCACGATCCGCGCGCTGCGACTATGCCCAGTTCATCGGCGCCGGCCCCGACAACGCCGAGGTCGCCGCCTCCCTCGCGGAAAAATGTGCGGGCCTCAAAATGTACCTCGACTCCACCTTCGGCGAACTGCGCCTGGACGACATGACCTTGTGGCAACCGCACTTCGCGAAATTTCCGAAAGATTCTCCCATCGTCCTCCACTCCGAATCGCGGACGATGGCCGCGGGCATCCTCTTCGCCGCCATTTATGATCGTCCCGTTCACATCGCGCACATCTCATTAAAAGAAGAAATCCTGCTCATCAGGGCGGCAAAGGAACGCGGCCTCAAAGTGACGTGCGAGGTTTGTCCGCATCACCTCTTTTTATCGAAAGATGTAGGGGCAGACCTTGCGTCTGCCCACCTTGCGTCTGCCCACCCGGGCCGACGCGAAGTCCGCCCGCGCCTCGCCACCCAGGAAGATGTCGAAGCCCTCTGGCAAAACCTGGATGTGATAGATTGCTTCGCCACCGACCACGCTCCGCACACCCTCGCCGAAAAAGACTCCGAAAATCCCCCGCCCGGCTTTCCCGGCCTCGAAACCCTCCTGCCTCTCCTCCTCACCGCCGTTGACCTTCAACGTTTGACCTTAGACGACATCATCCAAAAATCCGTGCTCGCTCCCCGGAAAATCTTCCGCCTCCCCGAACAACCTGAGACCTGGGTCGAAGTGGACGAGAACGCCGCCTATGAAATCCGCGCCGCCGACCTGCACTCGCGCTGCGGCTGGACTCCCTTCGAGGGCTGGAAGGTCAAGGGACGAGTCACCCGCGTTGTCCTGCGCGGACGCGAAGCGTTCAAGGATGGCAAGATCCTCGTCGAGCAGGGCTACGGTCAAAACATGAGGGCGCGGTGACGATCAGCCTGCGCGCCCGCTTTTGGCGTTTCGTCATGCGAGCCGCCTTCAAGAATCAAAACTTGAAGGTGGAGCAATATCACATCCAATCGGCGAAGGGCGCGCAATGGATGCGGCAGGTCTACAAGAGATTGCCCATCCAGCGGATTGAGATTGACGGCCTGCCCGTCGCGTGGATTCGTCCCGAGGGCGCGGATGAGACGAAGGCGATCATCCACCTGCACGGCGGCGGATATGTGACGGGTTTTGTCGACTCGCATTTGATGATGTGCGTTCCGATGGCGAAGGCGTTGAAGCGCAATATGCTCATGCCTGAATATCGGCTCGCCCCAGCAAATCCGTTTCCCGCCGCGTTGGAAGACGCGCTGAAAACCTATCGTTGGCTGTTGGCGCAGGGAATGGACGCGCGGGATATTGTCATCTCCGGGGATTCGGCGGGCGGCGGATTGGCGCTCGCGACCGCCCTTGCCTTGCGCGACGCGGGCGATCCGCTCCCCGCTGCAGTGATCTGCATCTCCCCGTGGGCAGACTTGACCAACCGAAGCGAGAGCCACGCCGCGAACGCGCAAGTCGAATCCGTGCTGCGGACAGACGTGCTGAACGAATGGGCGCTCTACTACACCGACGCCTCCAACCTGACCAACCCGCTCGTCTCGCCCGTTTACGCGGACTTGCGCGGCTTCCCGCCATTGTTGATCCAAGTGGGCAGTGACGAGATTCTGCTGGATGACTCGCTCACCCTCGCCAAGCGCGCCCAAGCCGAAGGCGTGGACGTATCCCTCCGCATCTGGGACGATATGTGGCACGCCTGGCCTGTGCTGGGAGAGTTGATCCCCGAAAGCGGAAGGGCATTTGAGGAGATGGCTGAGTTTTTGCGCCAAACTGGGGCACTCAGGGACGAAAATACCAGGAATCCGTTGCAATAATTTGCCAATGATGGTATTTTAATCGCATGGAACTCGCATCCCTGATCCAAACCATCGGCGAAGAGCCTCTTTTTGAGACCAGCCTGCTCCTGGCGGGCAAGGCCGACCCAAACGATATCCGCCGCCAAATTTCGCGTTGGGTGAAGGCTGGCAAATTGTATCAATTGCGGCGCGGCTTGTACGCCCTCGCGCCGCCCTACCAAAAAATAAAGCCGCATCCCTTTGTGGTCGCCAATCAATTGGTGCGCGGCAGTTACGTCAGCGGACAATCGGCTTTGGCGCATCACGGATTGATTCCCGAATACACGCCCGTCACAACCAGCGTAAGCGCCAAACGACCCGCGCGCTGGCAGACCCCCCTGGGCGATTTCACGTTCCGTCACATCAAGCCCTCGCTGCTGCGCGGCTACAAACTGAACGAACTTGGCGGCGGACAAAAAGCCTTCGTGGCCTCGCCTGCCAAAGCCTTGCTGGATTTGATTCACTTACAGCCCGCCGCTGATTCGCGCGAGTACCTGCGTGAGTTGCGTTTGCAGAATCTCGAACGATTGGATACGCAGGAGTTGATCCATCTTGCCGAACAAAGCGGCCTCCCAAAATGGGAACGCGCGGCGAAGATCATCGTCTCGCTGGCGCAGGCCGAATCGAAAGAGTACGAATCGTTATGAAGGATTATCTCGCCGATCTCGTTCGTTCCGCTCCGACGCCGCTGATGGCGCGCAACATGGCGCGGGAATATTTGCAGGCGCGCATCCTTGGCTCGCTACAGAGCGCGGGCGCGATGATTCCGCTTGCCTTTCACGGCGGGACGGCGCTGGGTTTTCTCTTTTCCACGGCGCGCTATTCCGAAGACCTCGACTTCGCGCTTGAGAAAGACAGGGATCGTTACAACTTCCGCGCGTACCTGCGCTCCATTCAGCGCGACCTGGCCGCCGAAGCCTACAAAGTGGACATCAAATTGAACGACCAGAAAACCGTGCATAGCGCGTTCATCCGCTTTCCCGGCCTGCTGTTTGAATTCGCCCTCTCGCCTCACGCGGATGAAGTCCTGTCGGTCAAGTTGGAAGTGGACACCAACCCGCCCGCGGGCGCGGGACTCGCAACGACGGTGATTCGCCGCCACGTCCCGTTGCAGATTCATCACCACGATCGCCCCTCCCTGTTGGCGGGCAAAATCCACGCCATTTTGCAGCGCTCCTTCACAAAGGGGCGCGACCTCTACGACCTGCTGTGGTATCTCAGCGACCCAGCCTGGCCGCCGCCCAACTTCCTCCTGCTCAACCATGCGCTGGCGCAGACGGGCTGGCCGGGCGAGACCCTGGCCGACTCCAACTGGCGCGCGGTTTTGCGCGAGCGTTTACAAAACCTCGATTGGAGCGCTGTTTTGAACGATGTGCGTCCCTTTATCGAATCGGGCGTCAATGTGGAGATTCTCACGCGTGAAAATTTATTGAACCTGTTGGAACAGCGATGACCCGCTCTCGTTTGCCAGGCGCGCAAATCGAAGGCGTGGACGTATCCCTCCGCATCTGGGACGATATGTGGCACGCCTGGCCTGTGCTGGGAGAGTTGATCCCTGAAAGCGGGATGGCATTTGAAGAGATGAAAAAGTTTATGGATAGCATCGAAACGCTATCGGATTTTGATGACGCTTGGAAAAGATTGTCAACAATGAACGCAAATTATAGCGAAGACGAGATCGCAAAAGACATTCGAGATGCAAGAAATTCTTCGTCTTGAAAAAAATTCCACGCGAGGTTGTTATGGAAAAATTCACCCATGTAAAACTCGAAATTTTTATTCCGCAGGAAAGCGTACTAACACTCCGCGACGAACTGGCAAGAATCGGGGTTGGCGTGATCGGCGACTATGATCATTGCTTTGCCGCGACAAAAGCGACGGGCTACTTCCGACCGCTGGATGGGGCAAAGCCTTTCGTCGGAAAAATCGGCGAGATCAAAGTGGTTATGGAATACAAACTCGAGGTCAATTGCAAACGCGATCTGGTAAACGATGCGCTCAAGGTTGTCAAACGCGTCCATCCCTACGAAGAACCATTGATCAACATCATTCCGTTGGCAAACCATCTTTTCATAGACTAGCAGACCAATAGACTACCAAACCAGGAGACTAAACATGCCCACCCAATCTTCCTCCCCCTACCTTCCCTTCGGCGAAAACAAACAAGCCGACTGGTACGGCAAGGACATCATTTCCGTCAAGCAATTCTCGCGCAAAGACCTCGAATACGTCTTCGGCGTGGCGCACGAGATGCGCGGCATGGTCGAGCGCGTCGGCACGTTCGACCTGCTGAAGGGAAAGATCCTCGCCAACCTGTTCTACGAACCGTCCACGCGCACCTCGTCGTCGTTCACCGCCGCGATGGAGCGGCTCGGCGGCTCGGTCATCCCGATTAACGAGGTGAAGTACTCGTCCGTGTCGAAGGGCGAGTCCCTGCCCGACACCATCCGCACGCTGGAATGTTACGCGGACGTGATCGTTCTGCGTCACCCCGAAACGGGTTCGGCGGCCATCGCGGCCAAGGCGGCGCGCAAACCCGTCATCAACGCGGGCGACGGAGTCGGCGAACATCCCACGCAGGCGCTGCTCGACACGTTCACCATCATGGAGGAACTCGGCCGCCTCGACAATCTCACCGTCACCATGCTCGGCGATTTGAAATACGGACGCACCGTCCACTCGCTGGCGCGCCTGCTCTCGCAATTCAGCGGCATCAAACTCAACTACGTCTCGCCCGACATTTTGAAGATGCCGCGCGAAGTGATGGACGAGGTGGCGGAGAAGAAAGTCCCGCAGGCCGAATTCTCCTCGCTCGAAAAAGTATTGCCCGAAACCGACATCCTCTATGTGACCCGCGTCCAGAAGGAGCGCTTCGAGGATCCCGCCGATTACGAAAAGGTCAAGGGCGCGTACGTGATTGACCCCGACGTGATGAAGGCCGCCAAAAAAGAAATGGCCGTCATGCACCCGCTCCCGCGCGTCGGCGAGATCAGCGTGGACTTCGACGACGATCCCCGCGCCGCGTATTTCCGCCAGATGGAATACGGTCTCTACGTGAGAATGGCGCTGCTGGCGATGGTGCTCGGAAAAGCCTAAAGTGTCACGTTACCCAGTGTCACGTGTTCCCGTAAAAAGCGCGTGACACTGGAACACTTGACACCTGACACTGGAAACCCATGGAAACCTTCTTCACCTTTCTCGAAAAACGCGTGGACGACTGCTCCTCGCTCCTGTGCGTGGGACTCGACCCGCACGTCTCGGACCTCTCCAGCCCCACCGCCGCCTCCGCGCGTGACTTCTGTCTGGCCCTCGTCAAACAGACTGCTCCCTACGCCGCGGCCTTTAAACCCAACGCGGCCTTCTTCGAGGTCTTCGGCGCGGAGGGATGGGTCGCGCTCAAACAAGTCATCGAAGCGATCAAGGAGGAGTCGGCGCGATTCGGTTCGATGATTCCGATCATCCTGGACGCGAAGCGGGGCGATATCGCCTCCACGGCGGAGGCCTACGCCACGTCCGCGTTCGAAAATCTGGGCGCGGACTGCATCACGCTGAGTCCGTATCTCGGAAAAGATTCCATCGAGCCGTTCATCCAGAATTCGGAGAAGGGCGCCTTCCTGCTGTGCAAAACGTCCAACGCGGGTTCGATGGATGTGCAGAATCTTTTGGTTATGCCGATGGGATCGGACAGCCCGATGCCGCTCTACATTTACGTGGCGAAACTTGCCGAACAATGGAACGAGAAAAACAACGTGGGCATTGTGGTCGGCGCGACGCACCCGCAGATCATGGAAATGATCCGCGCCGCCGCGCCCGACCTGTGGTTCCTCGCGCCCGGGGTGGGGACTCAGGGCGGGGAATTGGAATCCACCCTGAGGTCCGGGCTGCGAAGCGACGGGAAGGGAATCCTGGTCCCGATGTCGCGCGCCATCTCGCGGGCGGCCAATCCCGGTCTGGCCGCAGCGGAGTTGCGGGATCAGATCGTGAACATCAAAATGCAATTGAACCGCGAAGCCCGCTAAGGCCGCGAAGGAAAACAAAGGTTTTTCTTTGCGTTCTTCGCGTGCTTTGCGGTTAGAAGGGTTTATCTATGATAGACCAATTACCAGTTACCAATTACCAATTACACTCCCTCGCCGACGGCCTCCTCTCCGCGGGCTGCATCAAATTCGGCGAGTTCACCCTCAAGTCGGGACTTAAGTCGCCCATCTACATTGACCTGCGCCAGATCATCACCTATCCCAAATTGCTCCAGCAAATTGCGGATGCTTATCTCCCCGTCCTCCGTCCCCTGTCTTTTGACCGCATCGCGGGCCTGCCCTACGCGGCCATTCCCATCGCGACGGCCATCTCCCTCGCGGGCAACTATCCCATGATCTACCCGCGCAAGGAAGCCAAGACCTATGGCACGAAGGCCGAGATCGAAGGCGAGTATCACGCTGGCGAGACGGTCGCGGTCATTGACGATCTCGCCACCACCGGCGGAAGCAAATTCGAGGCCATCGAAAAATTGACAGGCGTCGGCTTGGTGGTGAAGGATGTCGTCGTGCTGGTGGATCGTCAATCCGGCGCGAAGGAGTCGCTGGCGCAGGCGGGCTACGCCATGCACGCGGTGTTGACCATCGGTCAGTTGCTGGATTATTGGGAGCAGACGGGCAAGGTGGGGAAGGATAAAATTGAAGCGACGAGGAAGTTTTTGAAACAAGGATGAAAACCCACCTCCACCTCACCAAATCGTACAGTTACACCATTCCTCCTGAATTCCAGCGGCACGACGTTCGCATGGGGAGCGGACTGGCGGAAGCTTTCCTCGAGGAGTTCACGCGCGCCGGCGACCTGGTTCTCGACCCCTTCGCGGGGTTTGGCACCACGCTGTACGCGGCGGAGGCGATGGGACGCCTCGGCTATGGAATCGAGTACACCGAGAAGAAAGCGAAGTTCACCCAGTCGCGGCTGGCGCATCCCGAACGACTGATCCACGGGGACTCGCGTCAACTGGCGAAGTACAACTTGCCCCTCTTCGACTTCTGCATGACCTCCCCTCCCTACACCAACCAGGAAGAGACCGACAACCCGTTCACCGATTACAAGGAATTGGGTTACGACTATCCCTCCTACCTGCGCGACATGCGTCTCATCTTCGAGCAGGTGAAACAGGTCTTGAAGCCGGGCGCGCACGCGGTGGTGGAGGTTGCCAATATCAAAACGCCGCAGGGAGTCACGACCCTCGCCTGGGACGTGGCGCGCGAATTATCGCAGGTGTTGACCTTCCAGGGTGAGATCGTTGTCTGCTGGGATAAGTACGATTTTGGGTACGACCATAGTTATTGTTTGGTGTTTTCAAACTGAACGCGTCAGAAACCCGGCAATTCAAAAACCAGGTTTCTGGCAGAAACCTGGTTTTTGAAGGAGAATCCCATGCCTAAAAAACACACCTTTACAGCCGTTATTCAAAACGCGGGAGGGGGCGGCGCGTTCGTGGAAGTCCCCTTCGATGTGGAGGCCGCGTTCGGATCGAAGAAGCCGAAGGTGAAGGCGATGATTGAGGGGGTGGAATATCGCGGGACGCTGGTGCGCATGGGGACAGAGTGCCACCTGCTGTTGATTCTCAAATCCATTCGCGAGCAGATCGGTAAGACGTTTGGGGATGAGGTGAAGGTGACTGTCGAAGCGGATACTGAGCCGCGCGTGGTGGAGATTCCGCCCGAGTTGGCGAAGCAGTTTCGGGTCGAGAAGGAGGCGAAGGCGATCTTCGAGAAGTTGGCGTATTCCCATCAACGGGAGTACGTCGGCTATATCATCGAAGCGAAAAAGCCGGAGACGCGTCAACGCCGCGCCGCGCAGACCGTCGAGGCGTTGAAGAAAAACCGGGCATGAAGAGCGTCTATCGCATGTTCGGCGCGGACGGGCGCGAGGTGGCGCTGCACAACACCGAGGACAAGGAGTGGTGGCTGCGCGAGGGCGAGGCGCGCGAGCGCGAGTTTTTGGATCTGTGCGCGGCGCAAAATATCTTGAGGGGCATCGTCCCCAACCCCGAACGGACGGCAAACCGCAAATACCTGCCCGAATATTTTTATCGCGGCGCGCTGCTCGATTTGAAGGATCATCGCATCCCATTCTTTGAATCGGAACGCACGCGCGGCATCCCGCCGCGTTACGCCCTCACGCTCGACGAGCAGGATGTGATTGATATCGAGAAAAAATATCCCGACTGCCGGCTGGTGTTCTACGTTAATTGGATGGCTGTGAAATATCGGAAGTTCGCGGTGGATGAAAACGGCGGCGAGACGCTGGTGAAGGAAATTTCCATCCAGCCCCTGCATGGCATCTGGGGACTGACCCCGGCGCGCATGAAAAAACTGACAGCCGACCTGCGGACGCACGAGTACCTGCGCCGCAAGGAAGATACGCGCGGCAACGCCCGTACGAGTTACGGCATGGACCTGCGGCGGCTGACCCAGATTTGGGTGGATCCCGCCTCGCCGCCCATCGAACCATTGGTGAAATGATGTATTCCCTTTTCCGTCCCCTCCTCTTTCGCCTCGACGCGGAGACCGCGCACGCCCTCACCCTCCTGGCGTTGCGCGTCGCTCCACACATTCCCCTTGCCCTCTGGCTGATGGAACGCCTCTACGCCGCGCCGGCCAAGCCCGTGCGGGCCTTCGGCTTGACGTTCAAGAATCCTATCGGCCTCGCGGCGGGATACGACAAGGACGCGGTCGCCGTGCGCGGACTCGCCGCGCTCGGTTTTGGTCACGTGGAGGTGGGGACGGTCACGCCCCTGCCCCAACCGGGCAACCCAAAGCCGCGCGTCTTCCGTCTCCCCGAAGACGAGGCCGTGATCAATCGCATGGGATTTCCCAGCCGCGGCTCGGCCTTTGCGCAAAAACATTTGAGACCCGCGCCCAAGATCAGCCCGGTCGAATACCTGCTTCGACGGCGGCTTCCTCTTCCGTCGGTGATCGTGGGAGTCAATCTTGGCAAGAACAAGTCCACGCCCAACGAGCAGGCCGTCTTCGATTACCTGACCCTCCTGCAAGACTTCGCCCCACACGCCGATTACCTGACGATCAACGTCAGTTCGCCCAACACGCTGGGACTGCGTCAATTGCAGGGACGCGACGCGCTGGAGGGACTGCTGACCCAGCTCCACGTGCAGCGCAAACACGAGGAAGCGCGCCTCGAAAAACGACTCCCGCTTCTCGTCAAGCTCGCGCCGGATCTGACCGACGCGGAGTTGGACGACGCCCTCGACGTGATCCTGCGCGCCGGCATGGACGGAGTCATCGCCACGAACACCACCCTTGCGCGCGAGGGGTTGCGGTCTGCGCGGGCGGGAGAATCGGGCGGGTTGAGCGGCGGCCCGCTTCGGGCGAGGAGCGAAGCGATGTTGGGAAAGATCGTCGCGCGCCTGGAGGGAAAAATCCCCGTCGTCAGCGCGGGCGGGATCATGAGTCCAGAAGACGCGAAACGCCGCCTCGACATGGGCGCGGCGCTGGTGCAGGTCTACACGGGGTTGGTGTACGCGGGGCCGGGATTGGTGAAACAAATCGTGCGCGCGTTGTAAGGCAAAATTAATTTTGCCTTACAGATACAACCCACCCGTCGCTTCCATCCAATCCGCGATGGACTCGACCGCGCCGGGGATGTTGTTGTCCGAGATGTCGAGTTCGAGGCGGGGCAGGAGCGATTCGCCCGCGAGTCGGCGCATCAATTGCTGTTCTTCCACAAAGAGATTCAGTTCGTCGTACTGCGCCGGATTGCCCGACACCTTCAATCGTTCCGCGCGAGCCGACTCGAACGACTCGGGCGCGCGCGTGAGCAGGACGAGTCGAAAGCCCAATGGGACGAGGCGTTCCTCCAGCCAGCGGAAGTCGTAATCCTTGCCGTAGGTTTGGAGTTGGTAGGCGCGCGTGGAAATGTGAAAGCGGTCCACGATCCACGAATAATATTTTTGCAGTTCAAAGAGGCGCGCCCACGCGGCGTAGGTCTCCATCGCCAGCGACTCTTCGCGCGGCTCGAAGTTGATCGGCCCGCGCCCCCACGGAAAGTTGGTGAACGCGCACCATTCAGCCGAGATGAGCGGCGAATGGTAGCGATACTTGCGCGGCCCCACAATGCGCGGGTGTTCGTTGAGCGCGAACGCGACCTCGGTTTTGAACGTCAAGCGCGTACCTTCGAGGATGATCTTGGGAACGAGTTTGGACATGTCCCCATTATATGGCGATTACCGCAGATAAACACTGACCTGATAGGAAAAAATCCCTTTTATCCGGTTCCTCTGTGGTGAACTTCAAACTGGCGGGCAATTCTATAATGAAGTTCTGATGAGTTTTTGCAAGGAGGGAAGCATTCATTATGTGGTATATTCCCGCCCACAAGGTTTAACCATGGACGATAAAATCACAATCATCGAAGGTCCGACGCCCATTTTCGAAACCGTCAACGACGGCTGGGCCATGGGGCTGAACGAAAGCCCGCACTACGCCATTCCCGTACTCACCCGCCTGCGCACCTTCAACGGCCCCGCGCTCGTGGAGCGCTGCTACCGCGCCTGGCATCATCAAACCAACATTCACCTCCATTACCGCAGCGAAGCCGGCGCGGAACAGATGGCGCCCATTTTGGCGGCGCGCAACGTGGAGACCCCTGACGGTCACGTGCTGTTGTTGTGGGTCTCGCTCGACAGCGAAAAAGTGGAGCTCGAGTTCGACTCTGGCGAAGACGACTCCGCCGACGACCGACGCGACCGCTAAACCAGACCGGGCCTCGCGCCCGGTTTTTTCTTCCCCCATGACCACGCTTCATTCCGACCTCCAAGCGGGCGTCCGCACCCTGACCCTTGACCGGCCCGCGCGCGCCAACGCCTTCAACTTCGAGCTGATCCTCGCCCTCCAGCGCGCCCTCGACGACGCGGCCAGCGACCCACAGACGCGCGTCATCGTCATCACCGGCTCGGGTAACGTCTTCGGCGCGGGGCATGACGTGACCGAAATGCTCCAAGCCGCGGGACAGGTCTCGTACCGCGAGCATCTCCAGCAAACCTACAATCCCCTCATCCTAAAAATTCGCCAGATCGAAAAGCCCGTTATCGCCGCGGTCAACGGGATGTGCGCGGGGGCCAGCCTCGGCGCGGCGCTGGCCTGCGACCTGAGAATCGCGGCAGACGAAGCCAAGTTCGTGGTCGGATTCAGCGGCATCGGACTCGTCCCCGATAGCGGCGTGTCGCTCTTCCTGCCGGCCCTGATCGGACTGGGCCGCGCCGCCGAATTCTATTTCAGCAACCAACCCATCGCCGCCGAAACTGCGCTCAAGTGGGGACTGGTCAACCGCGTTGTGCCGTTCAACCTGATGGAAGCCGTCCAACAAACCGCCGCCCTGCTCGCTATGGGACCGGTCGGCGCGTATGGCAAGACCAAGCTGGCGTTCAACAAGGCGATGTACCCGCACCTGGAGGAAGTCCTTGCCACGGAGGCCGATTTACAAGAGGAGGCAGGACGGTCAGCGGAGCATCAAGAGGGCGTGGAGGCGTTCTTGGAGAAGAGATTGCCGAGGTTTAGGGACAGCTCCACTGTATAATAGCCCGCATGCCTTACGAACCCGTCATCGGACTCGAAGTCCACGCTGAGCTCGCCACCCAATCAAAAATGTTCTGCGCCTGCGCGGTGGTGGACAACACTGTCGCGCCGCCGAACAGCGCGGTTTGTCCCGTCTGCGCGGGCATGCCGGGGACTCTGCCCGTGGTGAATCAACGAGCGGTGGAGTTCGGCATTCGCGTAGCGCTGGCGTTGGGGTGCACGGTCAACCCGGTCAGCGTGTTCGCGCGCAAAAATTATTTTTATCCCGATCTCCCCAAAGGCTACCAAATCTCGCAATACGAACAACCGCTGGCCGAGCATGGTCAACTTGTGATTCAAACATCGCAAGGCGAACGGACCATCCGAATTCGACGCGTGCATTTGGAGGAGGATACTGGCAAGCTGACTCACGTTGACGGTGGGGATGGCAAGGATGGGGGCAAGCCCCATCCCTACAGTCTCTTGGATCTCAACCGCGCCGGCGTGCCGTTGCTGGAGATCGTCAGCGAACCAGACATCCGCTCGGCAGAGGAAGCGGTGGCTTACGGCGAAGCGTTGCGTCACATTTTGCGCTATCTCGAAGTCAACAGCGGGGACATGGAGAAGGGCGTCATTCGGTTCGAGGCGAATGTGTCGGTGCGACCGATTACGGGGGCGGGGGCAAGCCCCGCGCCCTACGGGACACGCACCGAGGTGAAGAATCTCAACTCGTTCCGCGCGCTGGAACGCGCCACACTGTACGAGATCGAACGTCAGAGCAAAGTTTTGGAGGGGGGCGGGACGGTGGAGCAGGAGACGCTCGGATGGAACGAGGCGAAAGAAGTCACCTACTCCCAGCGCAGCAAAGAGGACGCGCACGACTATCGCTATTTCCCCGAACCGGACCTGCCTCCGCTCTACGTGGACGCGGCCTGGCTGGAACGCGTTCGATCTGATTTACCTGAATTGCCGCGCGCCAAATTCAATCGCTTCGTTACAAGTTACAAGTTACCAGAGAAGGACGCGGCGCGACTCGTGGAAGAAAAATTCACCGCCGATTATTTCGAAGCCGCCGTCACCCGTCACCCGTCACTCGTCACCCCGAAGGTAGTAGCCAATTGGATTCTCGGCGACCTCTTCGGGTTGTTGAACACGCGCGGGGAATCGCTGGAGCAGGCGCGGGTCAAGCCGGACGCGTTGGCCGAGCTGGTGGAGTCTGTGGCGGGCGGGGAGGTCAATCAGACGACGGGACGAGTCGTGTTGGCGGAGATGCTCGAAACGGGCAAGCGCGCCGGGGAGATCATCGCGGCCAAGGGATTGAAGCAGGTCAGCGACGCGGGTTTCATCGCGGAGATCGTCCGCGCGGCGTTGGAGGAAAATCGAAACGAGGTAGCCGCTTATCGGTCCGGCAAGGAAACGGTGTTGAACTTCCTGTTCGGCCAGGCGATGAGGAAGTCCGCAGGCAAGGCCAATCCGCAGGTCGTGCGCGCAGAGTTGAAAAAACAGTTGAAAGGTTGATTCGAGTTTATGGGCTTGCTGCGGCTTTACATGACGCTTTCCATCGTCGCCATTCATTCGGGCCAGAACGTGTTTCCGTGGGACGTGAAGAACGGGCTGGAGACGCTGGAATTGTTTTTTCTGATCTCCGGTTTTTACATGGCGATGATCGCGGGTAAATATAAATCGCCCGCCGAGTTTTATGCCAGCCGGGGGATGCGAATTTTGATTCCGTATTACGCCATCCTGCTCTTCGTGATTTTGCTTTCCGCGGGAACGGGACTCGCGACCGGCTTCTGGTTGAGCCTGGACGCGTACGCCAAATATTCGCCGGAGCGCAACGGACTCTTGGGCGTGGTTCTCACCGCGCTCGCCAACCTGACCGTGTTCTTTCAGGATTGGGTTTATTTCATTCAACAAAACGGCGGCGAAGCGCTGACCCTCACCGCGCACTTCAAGCAATCGCCCACGCCGCTCTATCAATACCTCCTCATCACGCCTGCCTGGTCCATCGGCATCGAGATCATGTTCTACCTGCTCGTCCCGTTGTTGGCGCGCATGAAGACGCGCTGGCTCGTGTTGATCGCGGCCCTGTCGCTGGCGGCGCGCGTGTACGCCTACCAAGTGTTGGGACTGGTGGACGATCCGTTCATGTTCCGTTTCTTCCCTTTCGAGTTGCTCCTGTTCGTGGCGGGCATGCTCATGTATCGCGGCTATGAACTTTGGCTGATGAAGCGGAAGGAGATCGCCATTACCAAGCGGTGGCAATACGTGTTGTTTGGCGTCGCGATCATCGCCGTCGCCTACTTCCTGCAATGGGGCGCGATCAAACTGCGCCACCCGGTCGGACGTCCCTACGCGCCGCTCACCTCCTACATTTTCTGGCTCCCCATCCTCCCCCTGGCCTTCCATCTGACGCGCAACCTAAAATTGGATCGCTTCCTGGGCGAGATCACCTATTCCATTTACCTCATCCATTTCGTGGTCATTCAATTTTTGGATGTGATTTTTATCCGCTTCGCGCTTCCGGGACGCTATTTGGGGATCGCCAGCGCCGCCCTCGCGACGGGACTTTCGATCCTGCTCTACCTCTGGATTTTCGAACCGTTCGAGCGGCGTCGGGGCAAACTAGCCCGGACATTCGCGGACCGCTGGGCTGGTCGGCCCAAACATGCGGGATCGGCCTAACCTCGAAAAACGTGCATTTTGCGCCAAAAACGGAGATTTAAGTCGTTACGCGCTTGTGATAACCTTCATATTGACGGATGTAACAAACTGGATTAAGGTTAAGCCGCAATAGGTGTTATCCCATGGATCAGTTGTTTACATAAGGCTTTCGATAAGCGGGCTCCCGTCCGGGGCGCCCGCTTATATTTTCCAACAACCTTACCCCCCTTCAGGAGAAAACAATGTCCCAACAGATCAACGCTTTTGAAATGGCGCAGAAACAATTCGACGCCGTAGCCAAGCAATTAAAGCTTGACGCGGGCGTGGCGGAAATTCTGCGCTGGCCGATGCGCGAATACTCCTTCCGCATCCCGGTGCGCCTGGACAACAAGAAGATCCAGGTGTTCCAGGGCTTCCGCGTCCAGCACAACGACGCGCGCGGCCCCAACAAAGGCGGCATTCGCTTCCATCCGGCCGAGACGCTCGACACCGTCCGCGCCCTCGCCACGTGGATGACCTGGAAATGCGCCGTGGCCGACATCCCGCTGGGCGGCGGCAAGGGCGGCATCATCGTTGACCCGTCCACGCTTTCCGTCCGCGAGAAGGAAGAACTCTGCCGCGGTTGGGTGCGCGCCATGTGGAAGAACATCGGCCCGCGCAACGACGTCCCCGCGCCCGACGTTGGCACCACCCCCCAAATGATGGGTTGGATGATGGACGAGTATTCCAAACTCGTCGGCCAGTACACGCCCGGCGTCTTCACCGGCAAACCCCTTGGCGGCGGCGGCTCCCTTGGTCGCACCGAAGCCACGGGCTACGGCGTCATTTACACCGTGCGCGAAGCCATGGAACACCTCAAGATGAAATCGAAAGACTCCATCGCCGCCATCGAAGGCTTCGGCAACGTGGCCCAGTACGCGGCCATCGGTTTTGTGGAAATGCTGCACGGTCGCGTCGCCTGCGTCTCGTGCTACGACCGCCACGAGAAGAAATCCTTCACCTACAGCCACAAAGACGGCGTGGATCCCAAGTTCCT
Source organism: uncultured Anaerolineaceae bacterium (assembly GCA_964625215.1). Classification (GTDB taxonomy): domain Bacteria; phylum Chloroflexota; class Anaerolineae; order Anaerolineales; family Villigracilaceae; genus Denitrolinea. The sequence goes on from CAZVAX010000009.1 coordinate 43,844, forward strand.
GCTCAAGATCGTGGATGAATACGGCACCATTGACAAGAAGAAAGCCCAGGATGCCGGTTACAAGGTGGAAGACGGCGACGCCTGGATCACCAAGGAAGCCGACGTGTTGATCCCCGCGGCCATCGAAGGCCATGTCAACGGCGAGACCATCAAGAAGATGTCGAAGCGCGTCCGCATCGTGGCCGAAGGCGCCAACGGCCCCTGCACCCCCGAAGCCGACGCCTACTTCGCCAAGAAGGGCATCTTCGACATCCCCGACTTCCTCTGCAACGCGGGCGGCGTCACCACCTCCTACTTCGAGCAGGTCCAGAACGACATGAACTACTACTGGTCGAAGGAAGAGGTTCTCAAGCGCCTCGACGAAAAGATGACCGCCGCCTTCCACGGCGTGCTCGACATGAGCGTCCGCAAGCGCGCCTACATGCGCGACGCGGCCTACATGGTCGCCATCTCGCGCGTGGTCAAAGCCATGGAACTGCGCGGCTGGCTGACCGGATCGGTGTAGCGCGCAAGATTCATCTTGCGCCCCCAAGCAACATGAATGTTGCGGTACGAGGGCGCGACGTAACGAAAAGGACGCGCCCGATCGGGCGCGTCCTTCCATTTTATTCGCTTCCCGCGTGACGTCCGGCCGGGCGCGTCGTCGCGTGACTGATTCACAACCCGATCTTATTCGGGATACTCCCCAGCCAGTTCCTTGTCAATCACCTCGGTGAATTTGGCAAGCGGCTGCGCGCCGATCACAGGGATGCCGTTGATGAAAAACGTCGGCGTGGACTGTACGCCCAGGTTGAACGCGAAATTCATGTCGGCTTTGATGGCCTCCTGGTACTTATTCGTAATCAGGCAGGCTTCGAAGGAATCCATGTTCAATCCGAGATCCGTGGCGATTTGCCGATAGAGTTCGTCGCTCAGGGCGTTGTAGTTCTCGAACAGTTTGTCGTGATATTGCCAGAAGGCGTTCTGCTCGTTGGCGCATTGGGCCGCTTCCGCGGCGGGCATGGCTTGCGGATGGATGGATGTTAGCGGCAGGTTGCGGTACACGATGCGAATCTTGCCAGGGTAGGCGGCCAGCAGCGGCTCGAACACCTGTTGACGCCAGCGCTCGCAGTAGGGGCATTGGAAGTCGCTGAACTCGACGATGGTGATGGGCGCGTCATCCGGGCCGATGCTGGGGAAACCCTCGGTCGGGACTGCGAAACGGCGGAAGGCTTGTGTGGGCGCGGCCTGCGGGTTGGCGGCCACCTTCCCGCCATCGCGTCCCCAAGCAAAATAGCCGACCAAAATACCGGCGAAGAAAGCAACCACTACCAACGCCGAATAGAAGTGACTGCGTTTGAATTTGACAACGTCTTCTTCCTCGGCCTGGGCGGTTTCAACCTCGACTTCGGCTTCTTCGATTTCAACGGGATGAACGATTTTTTTCTTCATGGCGGCGATTATAACATCTCCCATTTTGGCGCGTCCTTAATCCCGAATGAGCGTATATGACCGTGAAGGAGATAAAATGACCGAAACAAAAACTCACACGCCCTGGTACGCCTGGCCGTTCGTGGCCCTGTGGCGGCTCGTCGCCGGCATCGTCGCGTTGACTGGACGGCTGGTAGCCGTGATCCTCGGCTTCGTTCTGTTGCTGGCCGGATTCCTCGTCAGCCTGACGGTGGTCGGCGCGATCGTGGGGATTCCGCTCGCCATCCTGGGACTGTTGCTCGTGTTGCGCGGGTTATTCTAGCGCGGCGCAAAACCCTGGTTTCTCGGAGAAACCAGGGTTTTGAGTCCGTCAGTTCGCCGCGACCCGCTTCGATAGTCGCAGCCCGATGCGGGTTCGGACCGAGGCGATGAATCGTCGCATTGCGGGGATTCTCAAAATCATCAATAACGCCAACACGAGCGCGTAGATCAACGGCTGGACGATCTCGCCTTGCAGGCCGAAGAAATTTCCCTTCTTACCCCAGGCGTAATGCAAAACAGTTAGCGGCGCGATGAAGTAGACCAGCGAGTGTAGGCGCTTCCAATTTTTCTTGAGGCGAACTTTCCACACGTCGAAGGAAGTGACTGCCAATGGAATGAGCAGGAGAAACGCTGTCACGCCCGCAATGATGTAGGGCTTTTCGATGATGGTCTGGTAAATGAGACTCCACGCCAGCCCGTAATCCAGGTCGGCGAAGATGACCACGTGAATGGTGGCGTACATGAACGCGTACAGGCCGAGCGCGCGGCGGAGCAGGAGCAGTTCCTTCCAGCCGAAGAGACTGTTGAGCGGCGTGACCGAGAGCGAGAGGAAGAGCAGGGTGATGGCGGCGCGCCCGGTGCGCTGTTCGAGATGCTGAATCGGGTTGGCCGTCAAGCCGCCGGTGAAGGCTTCGAAGATCAAGCGCGCGATGGGAAACCACGCCGCGAGGTGCATGAAGAGTTGGAGGGGGGTGAGGCGTTTAGTCATGGAGTTTGATAGTCACATGGTCTGATAGTCACATAGTCTCATAGTCGCATGGTCGGTTTGACTTTCGACTTTCGACTTTCGACCTCGTGTACGTGTTTACTTGTATACCTGTCTACCTGTGTACCTGTCTACGTGTTTAGTATTCCTTCGCCAAATCCATTCCCTCGTACAGATACGCCACCTGTTCCTCGTAGCCGTTGAACATCAGCGTGGGACGGCGCGAGAGTTCGCCGATGCGGCGCTCGCTGGATTGCGACCAGCGCGGGTGCGACACGTTTGGGTTGACGTTGGAGTAGAAGCCGTATTCGTTGGGCGAGGCGGATGACCAGAGCGTGGCTGGCTGTTCATCGGTCAACTCGATGCGGACGATGCCCTTGATGGATTTGAAGCCGTACTTCCACGGGACGACGAGACGGATGGGCGCGCCGTTTTGGTTGGGGAGCAGGTCGCCGTAGAGACCGGTGGCGAGGATGGCGAGATCGTTCATCGCCTCGTCGAGACGCAGGCCCTCGTGGTAGGGCCAGGTGAAGAGCGGATATTTCTGGCCCGGCATTTGCTCGGGGTCGTAGAGTCCCTCGAAGCGGACATACTTGGCGCTGGAGGTCGGTTCGACCTCGTTCAGCAGTTTCGCCAGCGGGAAGCCCATCCACGGGATGACCATGCTCCAAGCCTCCACACAACGCAGGCGATAGACGCGTTCCTCCGGCTGGAATTTTTTGATCAGGTCATCCACGTCGTAAGTCTTGGGGTTGTTGACCATGCCGCCCACTTCCACCGTCCACGGGCGCGACTTGAAATTTTTTGCGAGCTCGGCCACGCCCTCTTTGTCGGTGGTGAACTCGTAGTAGTTGTTGTAGTGCGTGATGTCTTCGAGCGAGTTCGGCGTTTCATCCAGCGCGGCCGTCGGGGCGGCGCTTTCTGTCGCGACCTGCGGCGCGCAGGCGGCCAGCAACGCGCCCAGGCCCACGAACCCGGCGGCTTTCATAAAGTCGCGGCGCGAGTTGTAGAGTTCCTTCGGCGTGATCTCGGAAGAGGGGATGTTGGATTTGAACGGGGTCATTTTTGAACTCCTAATGTTGAAGTTTACGGATACGCCTCGGCCAGCAACTCTTGGATGGCGGACTCGGTGATGTCGTAGGCGCCTTCGCCGATGTGACGGTAACGGATGCGGCCTCGTTTGTCTATCAAGTAGAGCGAGGGCCAGTAGCGGTTATTGTAGGCGCGCCACATGAGTCCATCATTATCTTGCGCCACCGCGTATTCGATGCCGAGCCGCGCCACCGCGTCTTTCAAGTTGTCGAGGTCGGCCTCGTAGGAAAATTCGGGATAGTGATTGCCGACGATCACCAATCCCTGGCCGCGATAGGTTTTGTCCCATTCCTTCAACGAAGGAATCACATGCTGGCAGTTAATTCAGCCGAAGGTCCACATGTCCACCAGCGTCACTTTGCCGCGCAAGTCCGCGAGGCGCAGGGGCGCTTCGACGTTCAGCCAAACATCGTTGACGAATTCGGGCGCGGGACCCAGGTCGGGGAGGGAGGAAGGAAGCATGGCTGAATCCGGATGGAGGTCCGAAGAAGAAGCGGCGGAACAGGCGGCGAGTCCGAAGAGGAGCAGAATCCAAAGTCGTTTCATGGCGGCCTCCGTAGGTGGTATGTCGGATGGATGAGCGCGCCGCGATGAATCTTCCCCGCATTGAGTTAGAGTTTGGTGAGAGAGTCGTCCGTCCGCGATTTTACATCCTCTCCGGTTCGGGTGTATACTCCTCACATCATTTTCAAGGAGACCCCACATGAAGCGTGCAGTCAGCATCAGCATTGGATCGTCGAAGCGCAACAAAGCCGTGGAAGTGACCCTGCTCGGCGAGAAGGTGAGCATCGAGCGCATCGGCACGGACGGCGACATGGAAGCCGCCGCGAAAAAGTACCAGGAACTCGACGGGACCGTGGACGCATTCGGCGTGGGCGGCGCGGATTTGGGCGCGCTGGTGGACGGCAAGTGGTACCCGTTTTACTCGGTGAAGCCAATGGTGCGCTTCGTGAAAAAGACTCCGTTGCTGGATGGCGGCGGCCTGAAAAACACCTTAGAAAACAAGGCCGCCGAATTTCTCGAACAGCGCATCAAGAAGCACCTCGACGAGCGTGGCCGCAAGGTGTTGGTGACCGTGGGCGTGGATCGTTGGGGACTCTCCAAGTGCTTCGCCGAGGCGGGCTACGAAACCGTCTTCGGCGACCTGATGTTCGGCCTCGATATTCCCATCGCCATCCACAAACTCAGCCGACTCAAAACGCTGGCCGCCATTCTCATGCCCATTGCCGGACGACTGCCCTTCGAATGGATCTATCCCACCGGCGAGAAGCAGGAGAAGCGCACGCCCAAGTGGGGCAAGTATTACGATTGGGCGACGGTCATCGCGGGCGACTGCCATTACATCAAACGCTTCATGCCCGACAACTTAACGGGCAAGGTCATCGTGACGAACACCACCACCCCCGAAGATGTGGAAACCTTCAAGAAGGCCGGCGTGAAATATCTCGTCACCACCACGCCCGTCATGGAAGGCCGCTCTTTCGGCACGAACATGATGGAGGCCGCCTTGGTCGCCATCTCCGGCAAGAACCGTCCGTTGACGTGGCCGGAATATTCTGAACTGCTCGCGCAATTGGGTTTCGAACCGCAGTTGCAGGAGCTGAATTGAGGTACACACGTAGACACGTACACAAGTAGACACGTGTTTACCTGTGTACGTGTGTACCTGTTTACCTGTGTACTTTCCCTATGAAAATCGGCGTCCTCTCCTTGCAAGGCGATTTCGCGGAACACATCGTCATGCTCAAACGCCTCGGCGCGCAGACGGCCGAGGTGCGCCTGCCGAGTCAGCTCAACGGACTGGACGGCCTCATCATCCCCGGCGGCGAGTCCACCACCATCGGCAAGCTCGCCACCGATTTCGCCTTGATGGAACCCCTGCGCGAGTTCGGCCAGTCGCGCGCCATCTGGGGAACCTGCGCCGGAGCGATTTTCCTCTCGAAAGACGTGAGTCGTCACCAGCCTCTGCTCAGCCTGATGGACATCAAAGTGGCGCGCAATGCCTTTGGCCGCCAGGTGGATTCCTTCGAAGCCGACCTCGACATCGCCGAATTGAAACAAGCCACCGACACGAGTCATCCCTACCACGCGGTCTTCATCCGCGCGCCGATCATCGAGGAAGTCAGCGGCGAGGCGCGCGTCCTCGCCGCGCTTCCCGACGGGCGCATCGTGGCCGCGCAGGAGGGCCGCCTGCTCGCCACCTCCTTCCACCCCGAGCTCACCGGCGACGCGCGCTTCCACGAATACTTCCTCTCGTTAGCAAGTTGAACCAGGATTCCCCAAGTTCTACTTGGGAATCAATGCCCCCGAAAGTAGAACTCTCGGATTCCGCCCAGCCGAAATGAACATCCGTCCCCTCGACCTGCTCGACTTCCCCTCCCTCTCCCGTTATCGCGGCGACGCCGTGACGCTCGATTCGTCGCGCGCGCTCACACGCGGACATCCGCTCGGCTCGGAGGGCTTCCTCTCGCACTTCAACCTGGCGCGGCATCGTTACACCGCCATCGGAAAAGATGATGGGACTTCCCTGATGGGAAGCGTGATCCACACCCCCGGCGATACCTACGCCCGACTCCTCTACCTGGCCCCGGCCTCGCATCTGACTCACCCCGACCTGCCCCTGCTTATCGAGCATCTCAGCGCCCAAGCCGGGGCCTGGGGCGCGTTCCACGTCATCGCCGAGGTGGACGAGACCAGCGAGGTCTTCCCCGCGCTGCGCGCGGCGGGCTTCGCCGTCTACGCGTGGCAACGGATGTGGGACGTTTCGTCGGTGGCCGCGCCCGGTCAATCGTCGGATTGGACGCGAGCGCGTGAGGTGGATCTTCCCGCCATCCAGAGTCTCTATCACCAGATCGTTCCGCCCCTGCTCCAACCCGTCGAACCGACGCCGCGCCGCGCCCTCGGCTACATCTGCCGCGAGGGGATGAAGTGTTACGTCAGCCCGACCACCGGCGCGCTGGGCATTGTTCTCACCCCGCTCATCCACCCCGACGCGACCGAGGTGGAATCCAAACTGGCCGCGCTGATCGCCAACCTGCCCGACCGTGGCAACCGACCGGTTTACCTGTGCGTGCGCTCCTACCAAACCTGGCTCGAACCCGCGCTCGAAGACCTGGGCGCCAAGTCCAGCGCGCGGCAGGCCGTCATGGTCAAGCACCTGGCGCGGCTCATCAAAGAGGAACAGCCGGTGAAGGTTGTCCAACCCGCCGGGGCGACTGTGCAACCGTCGAGGATCGAGACGAAGAAGTGATGGAGTGATTACGGAAGTTGAACCTACCGCCGTCAGCGTTGAGGTGACGGAAGACGATCTGGTCATTGATTTGACCGATGGCCGCCGCATCATCGTTCCCTTGTCCTGGTATCCGCGCCTGATGTACGCCACTCCCGTCGAACGCAACAATTATCAACTTCTTGGCGATGGCTACGCCATTGAATTTCCCGATCCGGATGAACATATTGGCATCGAAGGATTGCTAGCGGGGCGACAAAGCGGCGAGAGCCAGAAGTCGTTTGAAAAATGGCTAAGTGGTCGAAAAGGAAAATAATGCCAGGCCCTCCGAAAGAAAAATCGGAGGGCTTTTTTGCAAACCCGATTTGGGCTGTATAATAAAGGCAGGTGTTATCATGCCCGTGCAAATCCAAAAACTCCTCCAGGAATTGAAATCTGGCCTTGCCCAAATCTACGGCGGACAGTTGAAAGCCGTCTACCTCTACGGCTCCTACGCGCGCGGCAGCAATGTGACAGGCTCGGATTTGGATGTGCTGGTAGTCTTGACCGACTTCCAGCGTCGCGCCGCGGAAATCCGCCGCACAAGCGAGTTGGTTGGAAGTTTGTCTTACGAATACGAAGTCACAATCAGCCCCGTTTTCATCCGCGAGAACGAGTGGCGAAACACATCGTTTGCCCTGCTTCGCAATGTCAAGGCTGAGGGCGTCGCCGTATGAAGCCCGAAACAAGCGCATTACTGGACAAAGCCGAGCGTTCCATCAAGAACGCCCAAAGTACGTTGGAAGATGGCGATTTTGACTTTGCCGCCAGTCGGGCCTATTACGCCATGTTCTACGTCGCCGAAGCCCTGCTGGGCGAAAAAGATTTACAGTTCAGCAAACATGGCGGCGTTCACGGCGCGTTCTCTCGTCACTTTGTTCGCACGGGCGCGTTCGACATCAAATTCCAGCGCTGGATGGTTTCCGGCTTCAATCAACGCATGTTGGGAGACTATGGCACAATGCCAGATTTTGAAGAGGAAGACATCCAGGAAATCATTGACCACGCCACAGAATTCCTCGCCGCCGCCCGCGCTTATCTTGTCACAGGGCAATAAAACTGTCACGAGAGAGGCACGGGGGACACTGCTATAATATCCCCATCTCCCAAATGGGCAGGTACGCCGACATGCTCCCCTCCCTCTAACCCTCATCCAATCCGCCGCCAATCCCTCGCGGCCCAATTCTCCTACCTCCTCCGCGTCACGCGCCCTCCACTTGAAACGTGGAACTTGAAACCTGACACCTGAAACCTGACACCTGGAACGTGACACCGAATCACCTGACACCGAAACGCCTATGAGTCAACAAAAACACATCACCGACGACTTGGACGCCCTGCTGGACGTCCTCCCCGCCACCGTGCGGCATTCCGTCGAAAAAGCGGACGACAGCGAAAACCTGCTCGAAATCATCATGGATCTCGGACGCCTCCCCTCGGCGCGCTTCGTGGAACGTGAGATCAGCCTGCGCGATAGCGAGGTCTCGCGCGCCGAAATAGATTACGTGGACGAACGCGTCGGCGACTTCGACGCGGACAACCGCGCCGGCATCGAACGCACCCTGCACCGCATCTCCGCCATCCGCAACCGACGCGGCGCGGTGGTGGGACTCACTTTGCGCGTCGGGCGCGCGGTCTACGGCACGGTGGACATCATCCAGGACATCATCGAGTCTGGAAAGTCCGTGCTGATCCTTGGTCGCCCTGGCGTGGGCAAGACCACCCTGCTGCGCGAGGCCGCCCGCATCCTCGCCGAATCCAAACGCGTCGTCATCGTAGACACCTCCAACGAGATCGGCGGCGACGGCGACGTGGCGCATCCCGCGGTCGGCAAGGCGCGCAGAATGCAAGTCAAAGTCCCCACCCTCCAGCATGAGGTGATGATCGAGGCCGTGGAGAATCACAACCCCGAAGTCATCGTCATTGACGAGATCGGGCGCGAACTCGAAGCCCAAGCCGCGCGCACCATCGCCGAACGCGGCGTGCAACTCATCGGCACCGCGCACGGCCAGACCCTCGACAACCTCCTGCTCAACCCCACCCTCTCCGATCTCGTCGGCGGCATCGAAGCCGTCACCCTCTCCGACGAGGAGGCGCGTCGCCGCGGCACGCAAAAGACCGTCCTCGAGCGCCGCGCCCCGCCCACCTTTGACGTGCTGATCGAGATCCAAACCCGCGACCGTTTCGCCGTCCATACCGAGATTATGACCGCCGTCGACTCGCTCCTGCGCGGCTTCCCGCTCCCGCCGGAGATTCGCACGCGCGACGAAAGCGGGCAGATCAAGATCGAAAAGGCCGCGCCCGCTTTGAGGTCCAGCCCCGAACGATTTGGGGAGGGACGCGACTCAACGAAGGACGCGACCAAAGTCTCGCGGCGCGGCCGCGTCCCCCTCGATCAGACTTCGGGCCGGCCGGCCTCTGTCGCCGACGCGTCCTCCTCCCCGCGTGCGGACTCGTCCGCGCCCACCGGGGCGATTGCCATGAAGGCCGTGCGCGTCTACCCCTACGGCGTTGCGCGCAACCGACTGCAACAAGCCGCCAAGCGACTGGGCGTGCCGGCCATCATCGTGCGCGAACCCGACGAGGCCGACGCGCTCGTGACGTTGCGCGCCTACTACCGCGACCGCCAAGCCACCATCGTGGACGCGGAGTCGCGCGGCGTTCCCATCTACGTCCTGCGCGCCAACACCATCGCGCAGGTGGAGCAGTTCATGGGCGACCTGTTCCAACTGCCGCTGGAAGGCGCGCCCGTCAGCAGTGAAATGGACAACGTGCGCGAACAAACGCAGGCCGCCATCTCGGCTGTCCTCAACGGCGAGCGCTGGGTGGACCTGCCGCCCGGCCCCTCGCTCGTCCGCCGCCTGCAACACGAAATGGCGCGCACTGCGGAGTTGGTAAGTCACTCGTACGGGAAAGAGCCGCGCCGGCATGTGAGGATTTTTAGAGAGTGATCAGTTATCAGTGATCAGTACTGATGACTGGTCACTGAACACTGATGACTGTGTTCCATGTTCATCACCCTCGAAGGCCCCGAAGGCTCCGGCAAGACCTCGCACATCCCTTACCTCGTGGAATATTTCCGCGAGAAGGGCTATGTTGTTTTCCCCACGCGCGAACCCGGAGGCACATCCATCGGCGAGCAGATTCGCGAAGTGATCCACGATTTGAAGAATGCTGAAATGCACCCGCGCACCGAGACCTTGCTCTACCAAGCCGCACGCGCGCAGATCGTGGAGCAAGTCATCCGTCCGCGCTTGGCGGCGGGGGAGATCGTGCTTTCCGACCGCTACGCCGACTCGACCATCGCCTATCAGGGCTACGGTCACCAGCAGGATTTGGAGCAGGTGCGCGAACTGATCCGCTACGCCACGGGCGGACTCGTCCCCGACCTGACCATCCTGCTCGACCTGGATGTGGAGGTCGGCTTGAAGCGCAAGCAAAAAGCGGACGAGTGGAATCGCCTCGACGCGTACACGCTTGAATTTCATCAGCGCGTCCGCGCCGGGTATTTGGAGATGGTGAAGCAGGAGCCGCAGAGGTGGGCCGTGGTGGACGCGGGGCGCGAGTGGAAGTCGGTGCAGGAGGAGTTGAGGAAGGTAATATCCAGCCGATTGCCTGATGTATAATGTCGGATATGAATGCAGTCGAAACGAAACGTGTGATTCAGAAGTGCAAGGAAGCCCTTGCCAAAGCATACGGGAAGAGGCTGAAGGGCGTAATTCTGTATGGCTCAGTGGCGCGACGGGCGGTTTTCCTGTTTTCATGCCCCCTGTGTTATACTGACCTCATCGTCAACAGGGTTGGGTGATTCTCTTTCGAGGTCGTCTGAAGCCTGGTTTTAGTCCACCCGCATTGCGAGTGATTGGAGAAAAATGGAAGTAAAGTTGTACGTTGGAAATCTGTCGTATTCGACGACGGAGGATAGTCTGCGCACCCTGTTCACCCAGGCGGGAACCGTCTCTTCGGTGGCGCTGATCAAGGATCGCGATACGGGCCAATCCAAGGGCTTTGCCTTTTTGGAAATGAGCTCGCAGGCCGAAGCGCAGAAAGCCATCAGCATGTTCAATGGCTTTATGATGGGCGACCGCGAACTGAAAGTGAACATGGCGCGCCCGCGCGAAGAACGCGGCCGCTCGTTCGACAACCGCGGCAGTGGCCGCAAGCACGCCCCGCAACGCGGCGGCGGAAAACGTTACTAATCCATGCAAGAAGCGATACTCCCCGATGAACGTCGGGGAGTTTTTATTTCGGGGGATGTATAATCCAGCCATGACGATTCAACTTCCTTCCCACGAACATCTCGACACTCTCGGTATTCCTTACCAACGCGCCGGGTTCCCGCCGGAGATCGAAAAGGGCGCGGCCTCCGTTGCGCGCGCCCTGGGATTCCGCGAACGACAAATGGTGAAGACGCTCATCTTTGAACTCGATACGGGCGAACGCATCCTCGTGATGGTGGGCGGCGACCAGAACATCGTTTCGGGGAATCTCAAGAAAGTCGCCGGGTCGCGCAATATCAAGATGGCCAGCGGCGAGGCGGTGAAGGAGACGACCGGGTACGTGATCGGATCCATTCCGCCGTTTGGGTGGCAGGCGCCCGGTTTCCGGTCCTTCTTGGAGGCGAGCCTGATGGCAGAGTCCGTTTTGGGGGTGGGGACCGGCGTGTGGGGCCACGAGATCCTGATCGCGCCGTCGGACCTGGTTCAGGCCAGCGGGGCGGTGGCAGTGAACCTGGTTCAGCGCGAAAGCGCGGGTTAAAAAACAAACCCATTTCAAATAGGGCGTGTTATACTTTATATATCGTCAACAGGGGTTTGGCTGATTCTCGACTGAGGTCATCTAACGCCTGCCTTTCTCACCGGCCCGCGCGGCCACTGTTAGGAGATCTATGGAATCGAAGTTGTACGTTGGAAACCTGCCCTACTCCGCTACCGAAGAGGAACTCAGCAGTCTCTTCGGCCAGGCAGGCACCGTGACCTCGGTGGCAGTCATCAAAGACCGGGAGACCGGTCGTTCGAAAGGCTTCGCTTTCGTTGAAATGAGCAGCGCCGACGAGGCGCAGAAGGCGATCAGCCTCTTGCATGGGAAATCCCTCGGCGGGCGCGACCTGCGCGTCAGCATTGCCCGTCCCCGCGAAGAAGGCGGCGGACGCGGCGGCTATGGCGGCGGTCGCGGTGGACGCGGCGGCGGTGGCGGAGGCCAGCGTCGCGGCGGTTACTAAACAAAGCGAATTCCCCGGTTGCCACACCGGGGAATTCGTTTAAAAATCGTCGTCTCCGCCGGGGGAGGTTTGCCCCAATCCCGGCATATCCTTTTCGATCTCTTCCGGACTCTGCCCCGACTCGAGCCGGCCGACCACATCGTTGAATTCGGGCGGCAGGTCTTCGCCCATCTCCTTGCCCATTTTGCGCATCATGCGGCCAAGCGCCTTCGGGTCGTCCTCCATCCCCTCCAGGCCGCTAAACTCGCTTTCCATGCTCTCCATGCGCGCCTCTTCCGATTTGGCGACGCGCACGCGCGTCATCCGGCGGCGGACGCGTTTGCTCCCGCAATGCGCGCAAGCGACGGGGGTCTTTCCGTATTCGCTGTAGATGAGGAACACCTCGAAGCGTTGGCCGCAATCCTGGCAGATGAAATCGTAAGTGGGCATGACATAATTTTACCCAAAGTCGGGAGACTTTGGACTCCGAACTTGAAACCGGCCTCCGAAGTCTCCTGACTTTGGAAATCTTTCAGGTACAATTGTCGCATGACCACTGAAACCAGTTTCGACCTGCCGCGCCCCACCCCCCTGCTCATCGTCATCTCCGGCCCATCGGGGGCCGGCAAAGATTCCGTGCTTCAGCGCATGAAGGAACGCGGCTTGCCCTTCCATTTTGTCGTCACCGCCACCACCCGTCCGCGCCGCGCCGACGAGGTACACGGCAAGGATTACTGGTTCGTTTCCAAGGAAGAGTTCGCCCGCATGATCGAAGAGGACGAATTGATCGAATACGCCATGGTCTACGGCGATTACAAAGGCATTCCCAAACAGCAAGTGCGCGACGCCCTCGCCAGCGGCCAGGATGTGGTTCTGCGCCTCGATGTGCAGGGCGCGGAAACCATTCGCAAACTCGCGCCCGAAAGCCTGCTCATCTTTGTCACCACCGAAAACGAGGAGGAATTGGTGCGCCGCCTGCAAACGCGCCGGACCGAAACCGTGGATGAACTCAGAATCCGCATCGCCACGGCCCGCAAAGAACTCCAGCGCATCGGCGCCTTCGACTACGTCATCATCAACCGCGCCTCCCAACTCGATGAAGCGGTGGACACCGTCTGCGCCATTATTGACGCCGAACAACATCGCGTGACGCCGCGCAAGGTCTCTTTGTGAACGACTCCCCCCAGCCAAATCCCATGCCCCCCGCCTCGTTCGGGACTCCTCCCGGGCTGGCCGCGCCCACCCCGGCCGTTGTGCCGGTTCGGCTTCCCTACGTCCCTCCCAAAGTAACCTATTCCATCCTCGGCGTGACCATCCTGGTGTACCTGCTTCAACTGATCACCCCGGATTTTGCTCTCATCTACGGCTACACCTACGATCTGCCTTCCGCGTTCGGCGCCAAGTTCAATGAGTTGATCCGCGCCGGGCAGGTCTGGCGATTGTTCACGCCCATGCTCCTGCACGGTTCGATCCTTCATATCGGCTTTAACATGTACGCGTTATATTCCTTTGGCGTGGGCTTGGAACGTCGCTTTGGGCACGGACGATTCCTCCTGCTTTACGTGTTGGGC
>CAZVAX010000010.1:0-56005 GCA_964625215.1 uncultured Anaerolineaceae bacterium
ACGATACGCCCGAGTCGGTCACCATTTCGTGCTTCGACTCGGTGCGCCGCGAGATTGCCCGTCGCGCCCTTGTCCGTCTCACGGTGGATGGACGCATCCATCCGGCTCACATCGAGAAGATCATCGAAGACGAAACCAAGGCTGTGGAAAAGATCATTAACGAAGCCGGCGAGCAGGCCGCCTTCGACGCCAACATCGCCGGGTTGCATCCCGAAGTCTTGCGCATGATGGGCCGACTCAAATTCCGCACCTCGTATGGACAGAACCAACTTTCGCACGCGGTGGAAGTCTCCAAGTTGGCGGGCATCCTCGCGGCTGAGTTGGGCGCGGACGTGGAAATTTCCAAGCAGGGCGGTTTCCTGCACGACATCGGCAAGGCCATGGATCACAACCAGGAAGGCACACACGCTTTGCTGGGCGCGGAGTTTTGCAAGCGCTACCAAGTCAACCCGAAGGTGGTGAATGCCATCGCTTCGCATCACCACGAGCAGGAGCAGGAAAGCATCGAGGCCGTCATCGCCGAGGCCGCCGACGCGATCTCGGGCGCGCGTCCCGGCGCGCGGCGCGAAGATTTGGAAGCCTACATCAAACGCATCAAAACCCTCGAAGATTTGGCGAATTCGTTCAAGGGCGTGCAACAGAGTTTTGCCATCCAGGCGGGACGCGAAGTCCGCATCATCGTCCGCCCGGAGGATATTGACGATCTCGAATCCTCGCGGCTGGCGCGCGACGTCGCCAAGAAGATCGAGGAGACCATGCAGTATCCCGGTCAGATCAAGGTGACGGTCATTCGCGAGACCCGCGCGGTGGATTATGCAAAGTAGGTAGATGCGTACACACGTAAACAGGTAAACAGGTATGGAATGCTCTCGCAGGAATGGTCGCTCGAAACGAATTGGCTTTAACGTCGTTGCGGGGGTATCAATCCTGTATCCCATTCTCTTTCCCTTCTTCCATGAGTGGATGGGCGACTCAGCCGCGGCGTTGAGCGCCATTCCGGTGGCTGTGGCGGGATGGTATTTGGGCTTGTGGGGTGGACTGGCTTCGGGGGCGGTGGGAATCTTTGTCAATGCACTTCTGTTTATGGCGTACAACGAAGATTCCATTTGGCACGCCTTTCCGCCTGGAGCGATTTCTCTTTTGTTGGTGGGTGGATTGGCGGGATTCCTGCACAAAATCTGGGAAAACCGCAACATGGTGGAGGAAGAACTCCGCGCTCGCGAACGATTTCTCACCAAACTCAGCGCGCTGGCATCGGAGATCATTACCGCCAGCGATGCGAATAACTTTATTCGCCAAGAATTGCCGGTAAAGATCGCCGACCTTTTCGAGGCCGATGACTGTTACCTCGCGCGCTGGGACGCGTCCATTGGGCAGACTGTTCCCATTTCCGCGCCGACTCGAGAGCAACAGCCGCACGAACCAGTTCGCTATGAAGCGGGGCAAGTCAATTTGAGCGACGCGGCGCTGACATCCGGCTATTCCATCGAAGTGGAGAACGTTCAAGATTCGCCCTACGTGAATCAACAGTCGCTGGCGCAATGGCCGATTCATTCCCTCTTGGGGATTCCGTTATCGGTGGGCGAACGTAAACTGGCCGCGGCCGTGCTAGCCTACCGTTTGCCTCGCAAATTTACCCCTCAAGAACTTCGTCAGGCCGATCAGGCGGGCAAAGAACTGGCGCTCGTGTTGTGGGAACTCCAGCAGGATGTCGAACTCCAGCGCAGGTTGCGAGAATCCAGCGCGTTGGCCGAAATTGGCCGCGCCTTGAGCGCCACCGAACAAGTGGGCTTGGATCGTGTTCTGCAATTGATCGCCGACTCCGCGCAAGAATTGGTTCAGGAGGCCGAACAAGTCGTCATCCATCTTCTGGATGATGAGGGGAAATTTCTCATCCCGCGCGCGGTGGCGGGAATTGACAAACCCGAGGCGGGAACGATGAACATGCGCCTGGGCGAAGGCGTGGCAGGACAAGTGATGGCCGAGGGAATCGCCGTAAACATCGCGGACGTGGAAAGCGATCCGCGTTTTCTGCGGCAGGAGGCGCCCCCCCGCTTCCGCTCCCTGATGGTCGCGCCTGTGCGAAGCGGAGGCAAACGATCCGGCACCATCAGCATTCAAAGCGCCAAGTCGCATTCGTTTTCGAGCGAGGATTTGAAGTTGCTGGAAGGTCTTGGCTTACAAGCCGCTCTCGCCATTGAAAATACCCACCTCCTCGAGAGCACCCAGCAGAGCCTGAAAGAAGCCAACGCCCTTTACCGAATCACGCAAGGATTGGTGGCCTCCCTCGACACGGAACACTTGATGAAGGAAGTCGTTGAACTCCTGCAAGAGAATTTTGGTTTCTATGAAGTGCAGATCTTTGTCATTGATCCCGCCAGCGACGAACTGATCATGCAATGCGGGTATGGTAAGAGCGGCGATTTACTCAATGGCTTGCGCATGCCTGCCGGGCAGGGGATTGTGGGGTACGCGGCCGAAACCGGAAAGCCGTTCTTCACCAACGATGTGGGCGAGATCGTTTTTTATGTTCACCACCCGCTCCTTCCAGATACCCAGGGAGAGATGGCCGTACCCATCAAGGTAAATCGGCGCGTGGTTGGCGTGCTGGACGTGCAAACCGTCCTGCCGATGCGCCTCACCGACCGCGACCTGCAACTGGTCAGCGCGGTGGCGGACCAACTGGCGGTGGCCCTGCAAAAAGCCTCGCTCTATTCCGACCTTCAAACCTCGCTCGCGCAGGAAAAGTCCATGCGCTCGCAATTGATCCAAAGCGAGCGCCTTGCCCTGGTGGGACGCCTGCTGGCCTCCGTTTCCCACGAACTCAACAACCCCCTTCAAGCGATCCAGAACGCCCTCTTCCTGCTCCAGGAGGAAAAGGGAATTTCTCCCCAGGGCCGGCAGGACCTGCAGATCGTCCTCTCCGAGACCGAACGCATGGCCGGGCTGATTGATCGCTTGCGCGCCTCCTACCGCCCCACACGCGTGGAAGACTTGCATCCCGTCAACATCAACATGGTGGTGGAGGATGTGCATACGTTGATGGCCACACACATGCGACACAACATGATCGCTTTCGAATTCCACCCGGAACCCAACCTGCCGCCCATCGCCGGACTGCATGACCAGATTCGCCAAGTGATTCTCAACCTGCTCATGAACGGGGTGGAGGCCATGCCCGAAGGCGGGCGACTGACTGTCTCCACGGAATTGTGTCCCAACCGCGAGGTGTTGCTTTCCATTTCCGATACTGGCCCTGGCATTGACCCTGTCTTCCTGCCGCACATCTTCGACGCGTTCGTCACCAGCAAGGACCGCGGCACCGGCCTCGGCTTGACCATCACCTACGACATTATCACCCGCCACAACGGACGCATCGCCGCGGATAACAATCCGGAGCGCGGCGCCACGTTCAAGATCTGGCTCCCGATTCACTCGCAGGAGACATTCGCGTGAACGTTGTCGGTCATATCCTGATCATTGACGACGAAGCTCCTTTGCGGCAAACCCTGGCGCGCATTCTCCAGCGCGCCGGTCACCAAGTCACTACGGCCGAGAGCGGAGAGATGGCGCTTTCCATGCTTTCCAACACTCCTTTCGATCTGGTGTATATGGACATTCGTATGCCGGGAATGCCCGGTTTGGAGGCGCTTAAGATCGTACACTCCAGCCAGCCTGACTTGCCGGTCGTGTTATTCACCGCCCAGCCCGACTTGCATTCCGCAGTGGAGGCGCTCCGCTTGGGGGCCACCGATTATTTACTTAAACCGCTCCAGCCTCACATTTTGATCGAACGAACGTCGACCATCCTAGCCCATCAGCAAAAACAACGCCGCAAGCGCGAGATCCAACTCCAGATTCAGACCCTGCAAGCGGAATTGAAAAGCCTGGAAGACGGCGACGTAGGACCGGCAACGCCCCTTCCCGAGGTTTCGGGGGAGCGGTTCCTCTCGCGCGGCCGTCTCACCATGGATCTGCTCGCCCGCCGCGTCACACTGGCCGGACAAATCGTCAACCTGCCTCCCACCGCTTTCGATTATCTGCTCGTGCTTGCCCGCCACTCACCCAACATGGTGGATTACCAAACGCTGGCGGCCGAAGCCCAAGGATACGCTGTGGAAATGCGCGAGGCACAGGAACTGGTCAAATGGCACATCCACCACATTCGTCAGGCCATCGAGGCGGATGAACAGAGTCCGGCTCTCATCGTCAATGTGCGCGGGAGCGGGTATCGCTTGGTGGCAGACTGATTGTCGGATTCGACGCGTTGGCCGCGTCCCAACTTTTGCCAACTTTTACAGGGAGGAGCCAATCTGTAATTTGACCGAATCGGGGGAAAATACGTACGATGGAAGAGAATCCCAATCCCCTCCCCTCCGGCGAATCCCCTGTTCGTATCCTGATCGTGGATGACCATCCGAATACTGCCACCACGTTGGCCCGCGCGGTTTCGCAACTGGGCGACAAGGTGGAAGTGATTTCGGCCACCAGCGGTCGCGAGGCTCTCGATCGCGTCCGCGACCGCGCCGCCGACATCCTGATCACCGATATGATCATGCCCGAAATGAACGGTCTTGAACTGGTGGAAAAATTGCAAAACCACCCCGGCGGCCGCGCCTCTTATGTCATCCTCATCACCGCCTACGATGTTCCCGGCCTCAAAGAAACCGCCCGGCGCGTGAAAGTGGATGAGATCATCGTCAAGCCCGTCCGCCCGGAGCGCATTTGTCAGATCGTCAGCCGCCTTCTGGATGAATGGGGACATTCCCAGCGCGCAGACCAACGCGCGGAAAAACAAGGGGAGGAACAATCCAAGGCGAACAAGTTCCGCATCCTGGTGGCCGATGACCGCCCCGATAACGTGACCCTGTTGACGCGTTACCTGCAAAACGAAGGGTACGATTATCTCACCGCCGCCGACGGCGAGGAGACTCTCGAAAAGGTACGCGACCACCTGCCCGACCTGCTTTTGCTCGATGTGAACATGCCGAAAAAGGACGGCTTCGTCGTGCTGGAGGAGATTCGCGCCGACCCGGCCGTGCAGCACATCCCGGTAATCATCCTCACCGCCGCCCGCCTCGAGCCCACGGATGTTCAGTCGGGCCTCAACCTGGGCGCCGACGACTACGTCACCAAACCTTTCGACCGCCGCGAACTAATGGCGCGCATCCGCACTAAGTTGCGCGTCAAACAAGCCGAAGACGCCATGCGCCGCCGCAACCGCGAGCTGAGCATCCTACCTGAAATCGGCAAAGACTTGAGCGCGCGGCTCGACCTCGAAGAACTGTCCACCGTCTTGCTCAAGCGGACCGTGGAAACGCTGGGCGCCTTCCTGGGACATCTGGTCGTCAACAACAAAAAAGGCCCCTTTCAAAAAACTTATCAACTTGCCGGAGCGCAGATTACCGGGGAAATCCCCCTGCCTCGGAACCTGTTCGAGATCGCCAAAAACCTGCGTCAGGGCTTCATCATCGAAGACACCCGAACCGATGAACGCTGGCAGGGTCTGCCCGCGCAGCAACTTCGCTCGGCGGTTGTGGTGCCGCTCTTTGGCCGCCACGAATTGCTCGGCCTGCTCATCCTGGCCCACGAACAGGAACGTTACTTCACTATCGAACAAATGCTTCTCCTTCAAGCCATTTGCAGCCAGGCCGCCATTGCCGTGGAAAATATCAACCTGTTTTCCAGTGTGGCCTACGAACAAAAACGGATAGCCGCCGTCCTGCGCAGCGCGGCCGACGCCATTCTGATGTTCGACGCGAACGACAGCCTGACCCTCATCAACCCGGCGGGCGAACGTCTCTTCACCGATTTCCTCGCCAAACTCGGATTTCCGCTGGCGCGCGGCATGGGATACGACTCCTTGATCGCCCTGCTCGAACAAACCTACGAATCCGGTTCGCCCCAGACTGCCGAAGTGGATTGGCCCGACCACCGCGTTTTCTCCGCCCTGGTCACCCCCATCGAAGACGGCGGCCACGTGGTCACCCTGCATGACGTCACCCACTTCAAGGAATTGGAGCGCATCAAAAACGAATTCATCGCCACCGCCTCGCACGATTTGAAGAATCCCATCTCCGCCATCACCGGTTTCAGCCATCTGATGACTATGGCCGGCCCTTTGAACGAACAGCAGATGGAGTTTATCCAGCGCATCCAATCCGCCTCGCAGACCATGAACGATTTGGTGCAAAACCTGCTTCAACTGGTCCAGCTCGACCTAGCGAGCGGGATACAGAAAAAACACGGGCCGGTCCCGTTGGGGGAATTGGTCGCCAAAGTGGTGGATGAATATGAGCCGCAGGCGGCAGCCAAGGAACAGAGTCTCACGGTTCGAAAAGAGGAACCCAGCCCCATCGTCCAGGGAGACGCGCAGCAATTGTCGCAGGCGTTGCGTAACCTGATCGGGAACGCGATCAAATACACTCCCAAGGGCGGGCAGATTCACGTCGCGTTCAATGTACGCGATCACCAGGCGGAAATCAAAGTGCAGGATACCGGTTATGGCATCCCAGCCAAGGATCTGCCCAACATCTTCAATCGTTTCTATCGCGTGCGCGAAGAGCAGACGATGCAGATCGAGGGCAATGGATTGGGCCTGGCGATTGTCAAATCCATCGTGGAGCAACATGACGGAAATATTGCTGTGGAAAGTGAAGCGGGAAAAGGGTCGTGTTTCACGTTCACCCTGCCTTTGACTCGATATTCACCGATCGGAGAACTTTCCTTGCTTGGACCAAAACCCTCATAACCAGATATTCCAAAAAAGGAGATATGCCATGAAAACCAAATCAACAATCCACGTGTTGCCGGCTCTCGCGATCCTCTTTGTGCTCCTCGTAAGCGCGTGTGGGCCGCGCACTCCAAATGTCATTCGGATCGGTGGGATCTTCGACCTGACCGGGGCCACCAGCGAAGTTGGGATTCCCTATGCCAACGGGGTGCGCGATGCCGTTAAATATATAAACAGTCTCGGAGGCATCAACGGCCGCCAGATCGAGTTGATTGATGAAGATTACGGCTACAACATCGAGCGCGGGAAAGCTTTATATACCCGTCTCGTGGAGGAAGATGGAGTGGTAGCCATCATGGGATGGGGGACCGGGGACACCGAGGCGTTGCGCCCACTGATTACGGCCGATGAAATTCCATTCATGTCGGCTTCTTATGCCGAAAGTCTCACTGTCATGGAGGATGCTCCCTACAACTTCCTCATCGGGGTGACCTACTCCGATCAGATGCGCATTGCCTTGCAATACATCCTCGATACATGGACCGATACGAGCCGTCCCCCGCGAGTCGCCCTGCTGTACAACGACACGGCCTTTGGGCTTTCTCCCATCCAGGATGGACGGGATTATGCCGCCGCGCACAGCATCGAGATCGTGGATGAGCAGGTCATCTCCCTTTCGACCACCGATGCGACCTCCGAACTTACAGCCATGTCGGCCGCCAAGCCCGATTACGCCATCGTTCAAGAAACGACCGCCGCTGGGGCCGTGATCGTATCCAATGCCAGGGAACTGGGTCTTGAAACCCAGATCATCCTCCTGAACTGGACAGCCGATGAGAAATTGATCGCCTTGTCCGGAGAATCCGCCGAAGGAGTTCTTGGCGCTGTGCCTTTCGCCTTTTACCATGAAGACGTTCCTGGATTGAAAGAACTGAAAGATTATGCCGCGGCGCAGGGAATCGCCGAATCCACTTTCAATATCCGATACGTTCAGGGATGGGTCACGATGCACATCATGGCGGAGGGTATCCGGCAAGCCGGGGATGATCTCACCGGGCGGGGAATTCGGGAAGGGCTGGAACGCCTGACGAATTACGAAACCGGCGGGATCACCGCGCCAATTAGTTTCAGTTCTACCAGCCATAAAGGCGTCAATTCCTTGAAAATCTACCAGGTTCAGGATGGGGTTTGGATGCCCATCACCGATTTTCTGAGAGCCCAACCGTAGCATGAGCCACGCGCGCTAGGATCGAACTGCAAAGGACAATACCTTCGCCAAAGATCGAGGATGTTTGCAAAATTTCAACCCATTGGCAGCATTCAAACGCCATTTCGAGATTGGCGAAGGTATTGAAAGGAGGCATGTAAAATGCTAAGGAAATTCACAGAATCCATCAGCGTCAGGTTGATTGGTATGTATTCAATCGTTGCTGTTCTGGTGGCCGGTATAGGCATAACCAGTTATGCCCAAATCAGCAGGATCAATGAAATTCTGGCGCTTGACACTACGAAACGGGCCGAGGCTCGCTATCTAAGCACGAAAATCCATATTAGTACGTTACAGATCGCGGACCAGGTGGATTTCTACCTGGAATCCGGGACGGAAACAGAAAGAACCCAACGAGTCACACAACTCAATGACCAAATGGTGATTCTGGGAGAGTTGCTCAATCAACTGGAAGAACGGGTGTCCGTTACCACGGAGGAGCAGGACAGGCTGGGTAACGTAAAAACCTTGATTGGTGGTTATTTGGAGCATACGCGGGCGGTGATCGCCGCCGCCAAGACGCAGGACGAGGGCGGACGGCAATCATCGTACAAACAATTCGCCGATACGCGCTCGCAGTTGGTCGAAACGCTGATCGCTTTCGAGGATCTCGAAACCAATTTGTCGTTGCGATCGCAACAGGAAGCAAAGGATACCGTTAATCGCGCCCTGGTCATTACCATTGTGCTGGTGATTACTACCTTGATTGGCGGACTCGTGCTGGGGGTTCAACTCTCCTTGACGGTCATCCGGCCAATCAACCGCCTGGCAGAGGTCGCCCAGCGTATTGCGGCTGGAGACCTGGCCCAGACCGTGGATGTGCGCGGCCAAACAGAGATCGGCGCATTGGCAAAAGCCTTCAATAAGATGACCGCCCAGTTGCGCGACTTGGTCGGCGCGCTCGAGCAGCGTGTGGCCGACCGTACCAAGGCGCTTTCCTCGGTGGCCGAAATCAGCGCCACAGCCTCCACAATTTTGGATCCCAATAAGTTCTTACAACAAATCGTGGATCTTTCAAAAGAGCGCTTCAATTTCTACCATTCCCACATCTATCTGTTGAATGAAGCGGGCGACACTCTCGCGCTGGCTTCCGGCGCGGGCGAGCCGGGACGAAAGATGGTCGCGGAGGAACACTCGATCCCGCTTGACAGCGAACGGTCGCTCGTGGCGCGTGCCGCCCGCGAACGAAAGGGCGTCATCGTCAATGACGTAACCCGGGAGCCGGACTTTCTGCCCAATCCGTTGTTGCCAAATACGCGTTCGGAACTGGCGGCGCCGATGATGGTCGGCGACCAGGTGATCGGCGTGTTCGATGTGCAGTCGGATGTTGTCGGGCGGTTCACGGACGCGGATATCGCCGTTCAAACCACGTTAGCGTCACAAGTCGCTTCGGCCGTGCAAAATGCCCGTCTATTTGCGCAGGCGGAACTTGCCAGGCAGGAGGCGCAATTGCTGGTGAAATATGCTCCGGAGGCGGTGGTGATTGTGGACCTGTTGACGGGCGCCTTCGCCGATCCAAACGAGAACGCAGAAAAACTCTACGGTTTGCCGCGCGATGAATTGGTCAAGGTTGGGCCGGCGCAAATGAGTCCGCCCATACAGCCAGACGGTCGCGATTCCACTGAAAAGGCGATGGAGAAGATCGGCGAAGCCATGCAGGGAAAAACCCCCATCTTCGAATGGATGCACCGCAACGCGCAGGGCGAAGACTTCATGTGCGAAGTCCGCCTCACGCGCCTGCCGGGTGAGCATCCGCGCGTGCGCGCCTCGGTCACGGATATTTCCGAGCGCAAGCGCCTTCTGGAACTGACTGCCCAGCGCGCCAGACAACAGGAAGCCCTCAACCTGATCACGCAGCAAATCCAAAGCGCGGATACTGTGGAGGCGGCTCTCCAAGTGGCGGCGCGCGAATTGGGACGCGCCATCGGTAAACCCACGAGCGTGCAATTGCGGCCCGCCAACGATCGTCAAGCATAAACGGAAAGCGAGCATAGAATGAACAATCTATTTTTTCTATCCGATTTCAAAGAAGAAGAGAAACAAAGGACTGGACAATACCTTAATTACATTCTTTTGAGTTCCATTGGATTGTTAGTTGTCCTTTATGCGACTCGCCTGGCGGAGGATTTCAATTTGTCCTCGCCCACAAACCTTTTTCTTTCCGGTTTGCTCGTTATTTTGATTTCACTAAGAGTTGTAGCCCACTACGGGCACGTACGCATCGCAAGCCTTCTTCTTGTATCCATAACATGGATAGCGATGACCTATCAGGCATATTCCGCCGACGGCATTCGCGATGTTACGATTACGGCGTATATTGTGATTATTCTCATGGCCAGCCTGTTATTGGGATGGCAATATAGCCTTCCATTTTTTGGATTCAGCGTCGGCGCCATGTGGGTCATGGCCAATCAAGAATCTTCCGGGGTCAAGACATTTAGCTTGGACGACCCGATTAACACTGCCACGAATCTGACGATAATTTTTACGCTGATTATCATTTTGGTCTATTTGATTGTAAGCAATTTGCAACGCTCGATCAATAAGGCCAAGGCCTCCGCGCAGGAACTAAAACTCAGCAATGACGAATTACAGACCCTTCGCAAAGAACTTGAACAGCGCGTAGCTGACCGTACCAAGGCTCTCCAAACCTCTGCGGAGGCGACTCGGCGCCTTGCCGCAGTGACCAATCCCCGCCAACTGGCCGCGGCGGTAGTGGAAGAGGTGCAGTCGGCGTTCAACTACTATCACGTGCATATCTATTTTGCGGATGAAATAACCGGCGATTTGATCATGGCGGGCGGCACGGGCGAGGCGGGAGCCGCCATGCTGGCGCGCGGTCACAGAGTCCAGAAAAGACGCGGCCTAGTAGGGCGCGCCGCGGAGACCAATTCCCCGGTCCTCGCGCCAGACGTGTCGAAGGCGGCGGACTGGCTTCCCAACCCCCTGCTTCCCGACACACTGTCCGAGGTCGCCATTCCCATTGCCTCGGGCAAACAGGTGTTGGGTGTGTTGGATGTGCAACAAAACGTGGTGAATGGACTGGGCGAAGACGACATGACCCTTCTACAATCTCTGGCCGGACAGGTGGCTATCTCCCTGCAAAACGCCCGCTCGTTCGAACAGGCCAAGGCGCAGGCCGAACTCGAATCGCTGGTGAACGTCATCGGCCAGAAAATCCAACGCGCCGAGACGGTGGAAGAAACCCTGCAAACCGCCATGCGCGAATTGAGCCTGGCGCTCGGCGCGTCACGCGTCGCCGCCCGCCTTGGAAGCCCGCACGAAGACAGCGGCAAGTTGTCGTGAACGGCTGTTTGAATCGAACTCTCGCCTTCCAGGCGCGTAAGGAGTAATGAAATGAACAATTCAACGCCCAGTCTTTCCAAAAACGATTCCAGGCGGAGACGCAATGCCTTCCTTGTGGTTGGGGTCTATACGTTTGCGGGCATTCTCGTCAGCGGTTACTTCCTCTTCCGGGTCATCCAAGACCCCTCCTGGCAAATATGGGCGGCGACGGCTACGACGCTTGCCATCGCCGTAGCATGGGCCGTCTCATTATTCCTACTTCGGCGCGGCCGCGTGGATTTGGGCGTCTGGGTCACGGTTATCGCTTCATACATAGGGGTGATAGGCATCACCGTTGCCATCTCCGGGATGGGCGCGCTGTTTTTGATCAGTTCAGTGTTCCTCAGCGCGATGGTCGCCATCGAAACGTTGCAAACCCGGCAGGCGACCATGATTGTCGCGGGTATTGTGATGGGCATTATCTTTATCCTGATGGACACGTTCCTCCCGTGGGAACGCATTAGCGCCGCAGGTCTCCAATCGCTCATCATCTTTATTCTCCCCGTGATGTTGGTGGTGTTCGGTTTTGTGATCTTCCGCCAGTTCCGCGATTATTCCCTGCGAGTCAAACTTGTTGTATCCATTATCCCCGTTACGGTCGTATCCATCGTCGTCTTCTCGGTCATTTCGAACAACATTGCGGCCGCGCAGATTAGCGTTCAAGTGGGTCAAAACCTCGGCGCGTTGGCGGACGGAGACGTCAGAGACGTTACCGACAGCCTCGATAGCGACCTCGGCGCGCTCACTGTGTTGGCGCTCAATAAATATGTGCAAGAAACCGTGATGCAGGAGAATCCCGCCCGACCGTCCGACATCGCCCTGATCGAAAGCATTGACAAACGATGGAGCCGGTTGTCTGATAGCGACCCACTGGTTCAAGATGTGATCGCCGATGAATTGTCAGTGGAGCTCAGGGAATTTCAATCCGCCTTTCCGCATTTCATCGAGGTCTTCGCCACGGATCAATATGGCGCGGTCCTCTCATCCAGCGGCCGGACATCCGATTATTACCAGGCGGATGAAGATTGGTGGCAGAAGGCGTGGAACAATGGCAAAGGCGGCATTTACATCGGCGGTCCGATTTTCGTTGAAAGCGCCAACGTGTATGCCATTGAAATGGCGGTTCCCATCACCGCGCACGACAAACCGGATGAATTGGGCGGCGTTCTGCACGCCACGATTGATATCAATCGCCTGGCAACGCTCATTGCCGCCAGTCATTTCGGAGAAACCGGAAAGGCAGAGATTATTTTTCAAAACAACCAGATCTTGGAACATGGCGAGACCGCCTTGGTCGCGGTTGACGCGGAAACCAGAGCCGTTATTGACGCGCTTTCCGGAGAATACGTACAGGTTGAATACGAAGGGATTCCAAGTTTGGTGAGCAAGAAACCTATCGTCGCCTCGCTTTCGCCATACAAGGAAATCATTGACCGGCTCGGCTGGGTGGTGGTGGCGCATCAGGACCTTGCGGAAGCCCAGTCGCCCATCTCAACCGCCAGGAACACGAATATGATGATCGCGATCTTCGTTGTGATCGTCATGGCGGTGGCCGCCATTGGCATCGCTCAAATCGTCTCCAACCCACTTGTTCGTCTCACCGCCGTGGCGGGTAAGGTGGCCGCGGGGGATATCGCCGCCCAAGCGACTGTCGAATCCAGCGACGAGATCGGCGCGCTGGCCTCCGCATTCAATACCATGACGGCCCGCCTGCGCGACTTCATTGCCACGTTGGAACAACGCGTGGCCGAGCGTACCCAAAGCCTCGAGTTGGCCGCCGACGTTGGCCGATCCATTTCGCAGGTGCGCAATCTCGAAGATATGTTGCGAGACGCCGCCGAGATCATCCGCTCACGGTTCAATCTGTACTACACCCAGGTTTACCTGACCAATCCCGGCCAAAATGAACTTATCCTACGCGCCGGCACCGGATTGGTGGGCGAACAATTGATCGGGCTTGGCCACCGCCTGCCCATCAACGCCGCTTCGATCAACGGCCGCGCCGCCGTGGAAAAACGCCCCGTGGTCATCTCCGATACTTCTGCCAGTGCCACCTTCCGACCAAACCCGCTCTTGCCCGACACCCGTTCCGAGATGGCCGTGCCGTTGCTCATCGGCGACAAAGTTGTGGGCGTGCTTGACCTGCAAAGCCAGACGCCCGGTTCTCTCAGCCAGGAAATCCTGCCTGCCTTCGAAGCCCTGGCCGGACAATTGGCCGTCGCCATTCAAAATGCAAACCTTCTGGCCGAAACCGAGCAGGCCCGCGCCGAAGTGGAAAAGGCGGCCCGCCGCTTGGTGCGCGAAAACTGGCAGGATTACCTGGATGCCATCCATAAACCGGAACGCGTCGGTTTTGCCTTCGAGGGTAACCAAATTGTCCCATTGACGGATGTTGAAAGCGGCGATTCGCTGGCCGGCGGACATGCCGTCTTGGTTCCCATCGCCTTTACCGGAGAGCCGCTTGGGTCGCTTGTGATCGAGATGAAAGAGGAGAATAAGACTCCTCAGAACATGGAATTGGTCAACATCGTGGCGCGCCAGGTTGGACAGCAAATCGAGAACTTGCGACTGCTGGAAAGCGCCGAACGATACCGCCTCGAAGCGGATCAGGCCGCGCAACGCGCCACCATCGAAGGTTGGCAGGAATTTATGCGACGCCGCGAAGGTCGCTCGCTGGGTTATTTGTATGACACTCGCGAAGTCCGGCCGGTGGAGGGGGAACCGGAAGACCCCGCGCTGACCCTGCCTCTCAAAACGCGCGACCAGGCCATCGGTAAACTGTCCATTCAGGGCATAAGCGCCGGGGATCAAGATTCACTTGAACTCGCCAACGCCGTAGCGGAACGCTTGAGCGCCCACATCGAAAGTCTGCGCCTGTTCGAGGAGACCAAGCGCGGTCAGGTGGAACTCGACAAACGCGCCCGCGAACTCGAAGCGGTGGCTGAGATCAGCACGGTTTCCTCCCGCGAAGTGGAACTGCAACGCATGTTGGAAACGGTGGTCTATCTCACCCAACGCCGCTTCGGTTTGTATCACGCCCACGTTTTCGTTTTCAACGAGCAGACCAAAAGCCTCGACATTGTGGCCTGCGGCTGGAAACAAGGCGACGAACACGAAGGCACGCACGGCACGGCCAAGATTCCGCTCGATCAGGAACAATCGCTGGTGGCGCGCGCCGGACGCATGCTCAGGCCGGTCATCGTCAACGACACTCGCAGCGATCCGGGTTGGTTGCCCAACCCCTTGCTTCCCGATACCGCCTCTGAAATGGCGATTCCCTTGGTGGTGGGCGATCAATTGCTCGGCGTCCTCGATGTGCAATCGGATCGCCGCAACGCCTTCACCGAGGAAGATGCCAGCATCCAGGCCACACTCGCCGCGCAAGTGGCCACCTCCATGCAAAACGCGCGTTCCTTCGCGAACGCCCAAAAACAGGCCCAACGCGAAGCCATGCTCAATGCCATCAGCCAGAAGATCCAGAGCGCTACCACGGTGGAAGCCGTATTGCAGATCGCGGCCCGCGAACTGGGTCATGCCCTCGGCGCGCCGCTCACGGTCGCTCAACTCGGCGTCAAGGACCGCGATTAGAGAAATGGTAAATTTCCTGATGGATGGACGGCGCAGGAGACAGTGATTATGTCGAAGGTCCAGCAATACCGTCAACGGCTTGAGGCGTTGTTCAACGACATCGAGCGCCTCTCCACTGACCCCGCGCGGGATACCAAAGCCATCCTGCGTGAGATTCAGGATCTGCGCGCGCGCATGTACGAACTCGAATCCGATCTGAGGGAGTTGGAGGAGCGCGCTGAATCTCACGAATCACCCCAGTTGTCGCCGACCCCGCCCCCCGTCGAA
Source organism: uncultured Anaerolineaceae bacterium (assembly GCA_964625215.1). GTDB lineage: Bacteria > Chloroflexota > Anaerolineae > Anaerolineales > Villigracilaceae > Denitrolinea. The sequence goes on from CAZVAX010000010.1 coordinate 15,201, forward strand.
GGGACGAGGCGTTCCTCCTCCGCTCCCATTGTGTATGAAAAAGATTTCGTCGGCTATCTCTTTACGGGGGACCGGGTGCAACCGCTCCAGGCCTCGTTGACCCCCAAAGTGGAGGCTGATCTCACCGCGCCGCTCTTGGTCAGCGGGCAACCCATTGGCCGGGTGCAGGTTTCGACTCCCTTAGATCACGAACCGACCCCGGAGGAGGTGAGCCTTTTCAACGCGGTGGCGCAACGCGCCTCGCAACAGATCGAAAACCTGCGCCTGCTCTCTGAGGCCGAACGCGCCCGCGCCGAAGCGGAATCTGCCACCCGCCGCTACATGCACGAACACTGGGATTCGTTCATGGACGCGATTCACCAAAGCGAACGTGTGGGGTATGCCTACGACCAGGCTTCTGTGAAGCCATTCCTCGAAAAGACCTCCTCCGAGGATGCGATTGTGGAGACGGTCAAAGTGATGGAAGAGCAGGTGGGCGCTATTTACGTTAAACCCGATCCCTCCCGTCCGTTGGGCGAACATGACAAAGAAATGATCGCGGCCATTGCCAACCGGGTGGCGCAACAAGTGGAGAATATCCGCCTCCTGGCCGATGCCGCCCGCGCCCGCGCGGAAGCCGAGGAGGCAACTCGTCGCCTGGCGCGTGAATCTTGGGAAACGTTCGCCGTCAAACGCTCCGCGAACATCGGATACGTTTACGACGCGAACGAAGTGATTTCCCTTGGCGATGCGCCCCTCTTGAAAAATATGGACTTTACCCAATCGTTGACCGTGCGCGGCGAACCCATCGGACGCCTGGCTGTATCGGGCGGAAAGAACCTCACGCGCGAGGATGCCGACCTGATCGCCGCCATCGCGGAACGTGTAGGCGCGCAACTCGAAACCCTCCGCCTGACCGAGGAGCTTCAAAAGCGCGCCGCTGAGTTGGAATCGGTGGCCAAACTTTCCACCACCGCCTCCACCGCGCCCAACCCCGATGAATTGCTCCAGTCGGTGGTGGATATGACCAAGGATAGTTTCAACTTGTACCATGCCCACATCTACCTCGCCAACGAGTCGTGGAACACCCTGTTGTTGGCGGCGGGCGCGGGCGAGGTGGGGCGCGCCATGGTGGATGAACATCATGCCATCCCCATGGACGCGGAGAAATCGCTGGCAGCGCGCGCCTCGCGCGAGCATATCGCCCAGATCGCCAACGACGTGCAAGCCGAAACCGACTTTTTGCCCAATCCCCTGCTTCCCAACACGCGCTCCGAAATGGCCGTGCCGATGATCGTGGGCGGCAAGGCGATCGGTGTGTTCGATGTGCAATCCGACCAGGCGGGCCGCTTCTCGGAGGAAGACGCCAACATTTTCACCACCCTTGCCTCGCAGGTGGCGGTGGCCCTGCAAAACGCCCGCCTCTACACCGAACAGACCGCCACCGTGATCCAACTGCGCGAACTCGACCGTTTGAAATCCTCCTTCCTTGCCAACATGTCGCACGAGTTGCGCACTCCGCTCAACTCCATCCTCGGTTTCGCCGACGTGATGCTCGAAGAACTCGACGGCCCGTTGACCGAGAACATGAACACCGACTTGAAACTGATTCAAAAGAACGGACAACACCTGCTCCACCTGATCAACGACGTGCTGGACATGGCCAAGATCGAGTCGGGCCGCATGAACCTGCACCCCGAAAAATTCTTCCTTCAGGAATTATTCGAAGAAGTGACCGGCCTCACTTCCTCGCTGGCCAGCGAACGCAACATCTCGCTCTTCATTGATCCCGCCTCGGACGCGCTGATCGAAGTCAACGCCGACCGCACCCGCCTGCGCCAGGTGATGCTCAACCTCGTCAATAATGCCATCAAATTCACCGAGCGCGGCAAGATCAGCATCCACGCCGAACAGCGCAACGATACAGCTCATATCACGGTGCGCGATACCGGCATTGGCATTCCGCCGGACCAACTCGAAAGCATCTTCCAGGAATTCACCCAGGTGGACACCACTACCACCCGCAAAGCCGGAGGCACCGGCCTGGGCCTGCCCATCAGCCGCCGCTTGGTTGAAATGCACGGCGGCCAATTGTGGGCCGAAAGCGCCGGAATTCCTGGCGAAGGCTCCATCCTCCATGTGGAATTGCCCCTCGACGCCCGCATCGCCGACGCTGAAAAGGTGGAAAAATAAATGGCAACGCCGCGCTACCTCGAATGTGTGATCTGCAAACACCAGCAGCCCTACGAGCCTTTCGTGCCGGCCATTTGTAAGAAGTGCCAGGCGCAGTGGCTGGAGGCGCATTACGATTATCCCGCCTTCAAGCGCGACATTTTACGCGGCCTGCCCAATCGTCCCGCCAACATGTGGCGATTCCAGGATGTCCTGCCGCTGAAAGATCCCGCCGCGTTGGACCTCTACCCGGCCGGGGGGACTCCTCTCTGGCTTTCGCAACGCTTCGGGCCGGAACGCGGCCACTCGCACATTTACATCAAAGACGAGCGCTACGGCCCCACCTCCTCCTTCAAAGATCGGCAGGCCGCGGTGGCCGTCGCTGCGATGAACGAGGGCGGCGTGCGCGAGGCTGTCATCGCCTCCACCGGCAACGCGGCGGTGGCCTACGCGGCGGCCTGCGCGCGGGCGGGAATCAAACTGTGGGTCTTCATGACCAGCCTCGTGCCGCAGGAAAAACTGCGCGAGGCGGCCCTCTTCGGCGCGGAGGTGATTCGCGTCAGCGGCAACTACGACCAGACCAAGCAGATCGCCTCGCAGTTCGCCCAGCGGCGCCACCTCATGTTGGATCGCGGCGCCAGTTCCGTGCCGGCGCGCGAATCCATGAAGACCATCGCCTACGAGATCGTGGAGCAACTCGGATGGCGCGCGCCCGATTGGTATGTCCAGGCGGTGAGCGGGGGGTTGGGTCCGCTCGGCGTGTACCAGGGCTTCAAAGAGATGTTCGCCATGGGCCTGATAGACCGCATCCCCAAATTGGCGGTCATCCAGGCCGAGGGCTGCGCGCCGATGGTGCGCGCCTTCAAAGCCGGAAGGGACGTGGCCGAGGCGGTCATCCCCGACACGCGCATCATCATCCTTTCCACCGGCGACCCGGGCAAGTCGTACACGTATCTTTGGAAACTTACCCAGGATTACGGCGGCACGATGGAGGCCGTGAGCGACGCGGAGGCCTTCGCCTCCATGCGCGCCCTTGCCAAATCCGAGGGGATGGCTGTCGAACCCGCCACCTCGGTCGCGTTTGCCGGTTTGGAGAAAATGCTCAAGGATGGTACGATTAGCGCGGACGAACTGGTGGTGGTCAATTGCACCGGCCACACCTTCCCGGTGGAAAAGCACGTTCTCGGCGACCAATTCGCGGTGGACGTTCACCTGAGCGAAGACCAATCGCCCGCCCCGCGCGAGGGCCTGCAAGCCGCCCTCGAAAACCTTGACGAGAAAGCCACCACCGTTCTCTTGATTGACGACAATCCCGACGACGCGCTGCTCATTCGCCGCCTGCTCGAAGCGCGCAAAAACTATCGCGTCTTCCACGCCGAGGATGGCTGGGCCGGACTCGCCGCCGCGCGCCAACAACTTCCCGACTTGATCGTCAGCGACCTGACCATGCCTGGCATAGACGGTTTCGGACTCGTCGAAGAACTCAAACTCGACCCGCGCACCAAAGATATTCCCGTTGTCGTCGTCAGCGCCAAAGACATCACGCCCGAAGAACGCAAACGCCTGAACGGACATATCCAGGCGCTCTATCAAAAAGGTTCCCTGCCAACCCGCAAATTCGTGGAAAAGGTCATTCAAACCATCGAAGAAAAAAGCGGAGAACAAGGAGGATAATTGTGGGTAGTACGGTCTTATATATCGAAGACAATCCCGACAACATGTTGCTGGTTCAGCGCGCTCTCGAGTCGCGCGGCTACAAGTTGCTCAAAGCCATGACCGGCAACGCAGGCGTGGAAGTGGCCGAACGCGAGGAAGTGGACTTGATCCTTCTCGACATCAACCTGCCGGACATTGACGGCTACGAAGTGGCCCAACGCCTGCGCGCCAGTTCCAAGCACAAATTAGTGTACACTCCCATCATCGCCATCACCGCCAACGCCCTCAAAGGCGACGCCGAAAAGGCCCTCGCCGCCGGTTGCGACGTGTACATGTCCAAGCCCATCAACATTCGCGAACTCTGGGCGAGGGTCGAAGCCTTCATTCCGGCTCCCATCTCGAAAGGATAAGGGGGCGCTTCCGCCGATTTCACCGTGCCAAACATACCTACCACCTACCTGCTTCATCTGGAATGTTCAGATTGTGGGACAAAATACGCCGCAAGCCAGATCCACACCTTCTGTCCCGACTGCCAGGCCGCGCTGATCTCTCGCTACGACCTGGCCGCGGCGCGCGTGACGTTGGACCGGGACGCGATCCGCGCGCGTCCGCGCGGCATGTGGCGCTGGCGCGAACTCCTCCCCGTCTTTCAACCCCAAAACGAGATCACCCTCGGCGAAGGCGACACGCCCTTCCTGCGCCTGCCGCGCATGGAAACCTCCCTCGGCCTCTCCCATCTCCTGCTTAAGGATGAAAGTTCCAATCCCACCGGCTCGTTCAAAGCGCGCGGCCTCTCCGCGGCCATCTCCAAAGCCAAAGAGCTCGGCGTCGAGAAGGTCATCATCCCCACCGCCGGAAACGCCGGGGGCGCCATGGCCGCCTACGCCGCCCGCGCCGGACTCAAAGCCCACATCTTCATGCCCAAGGACACCCCCCTCGCCAACATTCAAGAAAGCCGTATGGCCGGCGCGGACGTGGTTCTCGTGGACGGCCTCATCAGCGAAGCGGCGGGCATGGCCGGCGAAAAAGCGCGCGCCGAAGGTTGGTTCGACCTCTCCACCTTCAAGGAACCCTATCGTCTCGAAGGCAAGAAAGTGATGGGCTACGAGATCGCCGAATTTTTCGAGTATCAACTTCCCGATGTGATCGTCTATCCCACTGGCGGCGGGACGGGTCTCGTGGGAATCTGGAAAGCCATCCACGAACTGGCCGAACTCGGCTGGCTCGAAACGGACAAGCGTCCGCGCATGGTGGCGGTGCAAGCCGAGGGCTGCGCGCCGGTCCCCAAAGCCTTTCACGAGGGAAAAGATTTCTGCGACTTCTGGCTGAACGCCCAAACCAAAGCCTCCGGCCTGCGCGTCCCCAAGAGCTTCGCCGACCGGCTGATCCTCTTGGCCCTGCGCGAGAGTCGCGGCACGGCGGTGGCCGTCAGCGACGAGGCCATCTTTGAATGCCAGAGTCGACTCGCCCAGCAAGAGGGACTCTTCGTCGCGCCCGAAGGCGCCGCCACCCTCGCCGCGCTCAAAGAGTTGATCCAGCAAAAATGGGTCGCGCCCGATGAAACGATTTTATTGCTGAATACCGGATCGGGATTGAAGTATTTGGATTTGATGGAATAAACCCCGTAGTATAATTGCCGCTGTTCAACTTGTTTTCAGCGAAAATATCTATGCCAACCATCTCTCTCTTCTATGGTATTCGAATCAGTATGAACTACAACGAACATAATCCGCCGCATTTCCACGCGGAATACCAAAGTTTCGAAATCACAATGGAGATTCAAACAGGTTTGATTCAGGGCAATATGCCCAGGCGTGCATTAAATTTAATCTGGAATTGGCTGGATGATCACAAAACAGAGCTCCTTGAGAATTGGGAACGTGCGCGCAACCGCCAACCTCTGAAACCGATTGATCCACTATCGTGAGGCGCCTATGTTTTTACATGTCACAAATGTCGAATACGTGGAAGGCTTCAAACTGAAATTGAAGTTTTCCAACGGAGTGGAAGGACTCGTAGACTTGGAACAGGAACTCTACGGCGAGGTTTTCGAACCGCTACGCGATGTAACCCTATTCAAACAAGTCTATTTGACCAGTCGCACCATCGAGTGGCCGAACGGCGCGGATTTTGCGCCGGAATTTTTATTGGAGATCGCGCAAGCGCTTGCCCATGTATCGTAGCTTTCCATCCCTTCAATAAAGAAACCCGACTTAGCGAAGAAGTCGGGTTTCTGCATTTTTACCGGCACTCGTACAGCGCCTGTCCCTGTCCGTTGGCTGGGCCTTGCGGGGCTTGGCCCGTCCCGCTTCGCTGGCTGAATTGTTTCACCACCGAGCAGGAACTCTGCAACCACTGAACGATCTCCTGCTTATCGCCACGTCCGCCGCCGAAGAGAATGTAACGCAACTCGCCATTCGCCACCATCTGCGCCAGATCGTCTGCGCTCACCACGTTGTCTTGGCCGCCGAAGCCGCCCATGTATAGCACGGGCCGGCCCGTGGCCAGCACGAACGGCGCGCCCACCTGTGAGCTCTCCACCGCCACCAGGTATTCCACATCCTGCGTGTTGGCCTGCAAAAATTCCAACAGAGCCTCGTTCACCGCGTTGCGCGGAGCGGCGTTATTTTGCGCGGGCGCGCCCTGGCGAATGTTCACGTTTCCATCGGGACGCGCCCCGCCGGGATTTCTGCTCACGCCGTAGGCCGCGGGCAGGTTGCCGTTGTCGCCGCGCGTCACCGTCAACGCGGACCAGGCCAGCGGCACGATCAACATCGCGGCTAGCAACAGCGAGAACGCGGCGCGCGGGGCGAAGGTCAGCGCTTTGAAGAGGTTGACGAACAACAGGATCGCGGCGACGACTACGAGCGCGAACGCGAGAGGCATCCACAGCGCGTTGACGCCGTACACCCACGCCAGATATAACTCGAACGCAACCGTCGCGGCGACTCCCAGCGTGAGCCACCACCCGCTTCCCGCGTGACCCTCTTCCTGCTTTTTCCATAGCGAGCCGAATCCACCGCCGACCACTCCGCCCAACGCGGGCGCCAGCATGACAACATAGTACGAGTGGAAGATGCCCGAGATCATGCTAAAGAACACCACGCAAGTCATCAGCCATCCGCCCCAGAGGATCAGCCCGAGATGCGCGCCCGACTCAACCGGCAGTTTGATCTTCGACTGGAGCGCGATCACCGCCAGCGAGAACAGCGCGAACGGCAGCAGCCACGACATTTCCGCGCCCAGCGGCGCGACGAAGAAACGGAACATGCCCGGCTCACCCGTCTCCCAGCTGAACCCACCCGGTCCGCCTCCGCCAGGGCCTGTGGGAGGAGTCTGGTTGGTGGGTTGGAAGTTGGGGCCGTCGGGGGAGGCGTTGGGGTTGAAGCCGTCCGGCCCGGGGTTGGGCTGGCCCGTTTGGGCGTTGGAAGGAGGCGTTTGCTGTTGGTTTGGTCCGCCGCGTCCGAAGAGTCGCGAAGTCCCGTTATGGCCGGTGATGAGTCCCATCACCGTGTTGTCCTGCGACGAGCCAATGAAGGGACGTTCGCTGGCGGGAACGGAGTCCACGATCAGCGCCCACGAAAGAGAGACCGCGATCATGACCGCGACGGCCGCGAAGGACAGGCCGATTTTTTTGAGCCAGCCGGTTTTGGCGCCGAGGAAGTAGAGCGCGAAGAAGGCCGGGACGGGCAGGTAGGCTTGCAGCATTTTGATGTTGAAGCCGAGGCCGACGATGACCGCGCCGAGGAAGAGCCAGCGCGCCTTGCCGCTCTCGACGGCTTTGATGAAGGCCCAGGCCGCCAGCAGGAGGAAGAATGTCAGCAGGCCGTCTTGGGTGTTGTTGCGATCCGCGGCGTAAACGACGGGCGTGACCGCGAGAACGAGCGCGGCGACTAGACCCGCGACTGTGCCGAAATGTTTTTTGACGAGGTAGTAGAGCAGAGGCACGCTGAGAATGCCCGTTAGAATGTTCGGCAGGACGGTGGAGAATCCGCTCACGCCGAGGACGAGCGCGAAGAGGGCTTCGATCATCAAGCCCAGCGGAGGTTTATCAACCGTCACCGAACCGCCCGGCTCGGCCGCGGCGTAGAAAAAGTTGTGCCACGATTGGGTCATGGATTCGACGGCGGCGGTGTAATACGCGTTCGAGTCGCCGATGGAATCAATGTCCCAAAAGTGGAGCGTCGTCGAGAGAAGCATGATGGCGACGATGGCGAGGATGGGGATGTGTTTTTTCATGTGAGACTCCTATTTTACTTCTGTGCTTCGGTACACGGATTACACGGATTTGACGGATTTCACGGATAATTTAAAAAAATCCGTGTTGTTCCGTGTAATCGGTGTAATCCGTGTACAGGTTTGGTTTACCGAAAAGTCCAGTTGCGATTGGCGAAATAATTCCAAAAGACGACGACGCCCGTGGCGATGACTTTGGCGGGCGCGTAGCCCAGGTCGGCGTGGCCGATCAGCGCGCCGAGCGGGACTTCGAGTAATAGAACGATGGCGTTGTTGAGCGCGAGTCCCACCAGGCTCACCAGCAGGAACTGGAAGAAGCGCGCCTGCCATTGTCCGTTGCGGCGATCGGCGAAGGTCCAGCGCGAGTTCCAGGTGAAGTTGTTCGCCACGCCCGCCGTGAACGAGAACGAGTTGGCGAGGATGGTGGGCAGTCCCGCGAGTTTGAGCGCGGCCAGCAGGCCGAAGTCGAGGGCGGTGCCGAGCGCGCCCACCGTGAGGAAGCGGGCGAAGCGGGTGAGTTCGGCCGGTCGCGTTGTCGCGTAGTCCGATGGTCGCGTGGCCGCGCGGTCGGCTGGTCGAGCCGTTGAGGATCGGGCGAGGAGGTTTGTGTTCATGCCCGCATTGTAGGGGAGGCAAATTCAGAAGTGGTTTAGCGCGGGTAAATTTTTGTCGCGCAAATTGCCAATTTGCGTGGCACGATTTGTCCGACGCAATTTCAGTAGATCACGAAGGTCACGCGTAATTTGCGCTCTCTTGCGCAAATACGGCGGTAGAGACCGCCTAATACGCGCTTTCGTGAAGTACTGAATTTGGCCAATTGCGCTACACCAAAACTAAACCAAACTCGTGTATCATCGGAGGCATGAAAACGATCCTCGTCGTGGACGACGCCTCCAGCGTACGGACTCTCCTCCAGGATTACCTCACCCAACAGGGCTTTCGCGTCGTCACTGCCGCCAACGGGCAGGAGGCCATCTATGAGGCGCGCCGCTCGAACCCCGACGCGATCCTGCTCGACATCATGATGCCGAAGATGGACGGCTTTGAATTTTTGCGCCAGTATCGCAAGGAGAAACAAACGCCCGTCATCGTCATCACCGCCAAAGAGGAGGAGACCGACGCCGTGCTTGGACTCGAACTGGGCGCGGACGATTACGTCATCAAGCCCTTCCGAATGCGCGAATTGACATCCCGCGTTCGCGCCGTTTTGCGACGGCAGGAGGCCGCGTCCGACCCGAACCGAATCTTGCAATCCGGCTCGCTCATGCTGGACCCCGGGACGCATTCCGTTTCCGTTGCCGGTCGGCCCGCTGACCTCACCCCGCTCGAATTCGATTTGTTGGCCCTCCTCATGTCCGCGCCGGGACGCGTCTTCACCCGCGAGCAAATCTCGGAGCGACTCGCCGATAGCGGCTTCGCCGGACTCGAGCGCACGTTGAACGTGCATGTGCGAAACCTGCGCGCCAAGATCGAGTCGAATCCGTCCGATCCGGAGTATATCGAAACCGTCTTCGGCGTCGGCTATCGTTTTCGAGCAGAATGAAAAGCTGTACACGGATTACGCGGATTTGACGGATTTCACGGAGAAAGTTTAAATAAATCCGTGCCAATCTTTTTTGTCCGTGAAATCTGTGTACCGTATTCCCATGACCCTCACCCGTAAACTCACACTCGCTTTCCTCCTCGTCGCCGTCACCGCTGCGGCGATTGTGGCGTTGTCCATCCGCCTGACGAACGCGACGCGCCTCAACCAACTGGTGCTGGAGCAACAGCGCGCCGACTTTGCCGCGTTGGTTACAGACTATTACCGGCAGAGGGGCTCCATCATCGGTCTCGATCAATTTCTGCGCCAACTCAACAATCCCGCGCCGCAAGCGCAACCCCAAAACCAACCCGGCCAACCCAACCAATTCAATCCCCAACCGCCGCCCTCGGATCGTCGCAACCTGTTTGGCTTTGCCGACGCGCAGGGATTCGTCATCGTTTCGCTCGCGCCGCAATTCCTCCCCGGCCAGCGCGTGCCGCCGGATGTGTTGGCGCGCAACGAACCCCTCGTTGTGGACGGTGTTTTCCTCGGCACGATCCTCTCCCAACCCCTGCCGATTGACCTGACCCCGCAGGAAAAAGCCTACCTGGAACGCACGAATGCGGCGCTCACCTACGCGGCCCTCGGCGCGGCGGCGTTGGCGTTAATCTTTGGCGTGCTGTTGGCGCGCACGCTCACGCGTCCCTTGCGCGCCCTCACCGACGCGACCGAGAAAATGGCGGGCGGAGAACTCAGCCAACAGGTGACGGTAAACTCCAAAGACGAAATCGGCGAATTGGCTGACTCCTTCAACAAGATGAGTCGCGAAGTGGCGAAGGCAAACCAACTCCGCAAGCAGATGACCGCCGACATCGCTCACGACCTGCGGACTCCGCTCACGGTCATCTCGGGCTACGTCGAGTCCATGCGCGACGGCGACCTCGCTCCGACTCCCGAACGGCTGGATTCCATCTACGCCGAGATCGAACGCCTCCAACGCCTCGTGGCGGACCTCCGCCTGCTGGCCGTCACAGACGCGGGGGAGTTGAAGTTGAACCTGGCGGAGGTCAACGTCGCGTCGTTGCTGGAGCGCGTCGCGGCGTCATTCAAATTATCTGCGGAACAGAAGGGGATTGCGCTGATTGTCGAAGTCGAATCAAGTCTCCCCGAAATTCAGGCCGATGAGTCACGGATGGACCGCGTGTTGTCGAACTTGGTGAGTAATGCTATTCGGCATACGCCCTCGGGTGGAAAGGTGACTCTCTCAGCGATTGCTGGTACACAGGTAGACAGGTACACAGGTAAACAGGGACGGAACACGCAACACGTGGTCATCACGGTGGCCGACACCGGCGAAGGAATCCCTCCCGCCGACCTGCCCCACATCTTCGACCGCTTCTATCGCGCCGACAAATCCCGCACCGACGCGTCGTCCGGGCTGGGGCTGGCGATTGTCAAGGCGCTGGTCGAGGCGCATGGGGGGAGGATTGGGGTGGAGTCAGAATTGGGGAGGGGGACGAGGTTTGAGATCGAATTTGCTGTGAAATGAAAACCTCCCGCCAATCGGCGGGAGGCGCTTGTCAAACAACAATTTTCTGAACCACTTCGGGATCGTCTTGATATTTCAACAGCCGCAAGCCTTCCAGTCGCAAGGCTTCGGGGAAGAGCGCCTTGTAGATGTTGCAGTTCGGCGATTTGACATCATATCGGCCCGTCGCCCGATACGTCGCCAGCGGGCAACCGCCCGCGCACCAATACTTCCACTCACAGGTCTTGCAACCTTCCTTCTCTTCGACCGACACATTCTGAATCCCAATCTCGTCCGCGCGGATGATTGCCAATGGGTCGGCCGCGTGAACGTCCGTGATCGGCTTGCGGATGTGCATCTGACACTTCGCGACCCTTCCGTTCTGGTCGAAGACCAGATAATTCTGTCCGACGCCGCACGTGTGTGAATGGGAAACGGAAAGATTTGCCCGGTCTATAATCCCGCCGAGGAAGGGGCGACGCGGCAGATTGTCCTCGATGACCCGGAAGGCGGCCAACATTCCATTGATGATCTTTTCTCCGTCCAGCCGCATGTCCTCGTGGGAGGAAGAAAGTTCGTTCTCGCGATAGAAGTTCAGGCTGAATGGCAACTCGCGCTCCAGGATCCAAGCCATCACATCGGGCAATCCCTCCACCGTCCGGCTGCTGATCGTGACGGAGATGTTGGGTGTCAACCCATTGGCGAGAGCCAGGTCAACCGCTTCGGCTACATCCGCGAACGAGCCGCGTCCGCCCGCGTAACGGCGATGGGAGTCGTGATGCGCGCCCAGCCCATCCAGCGAGATCATCAACCGAAGCCCGAGTGATTTTAACGTTTCCACCATTTCGGTATTGAGCAAAGCGCCATTGCTCAACACCACGCCTTCCACGGTCAGGCCGTACGCTTCGGCCAGCGATTGGGCGTAGCGGTGCAACTCCACGATGAGTGGGAAGCGCAACAACGGCTCGCCTCCCGCGTATTTCAACTTCACCTGCTTGAAACCATTCGCCACCGCCGAACGGAAGGTCGCATCTATCGCGGCGCGTCCCGTTTCGAGTGACATGTCCTCGCGGACATGGGGGAGGTAGCAGTAGTCACAGCGCAGGTTGCAACGGTCCGTGAGATGGAGCCAGGAGGTGATGAAAGACATGGGAGATTGAGCCGGGGCGCAATTATCCTCAGCAACACAAGCGCAGTCCTGTTCCACAGGCCTGATGAAACCTAGCGATGCCAGTTGACGCGCAATATGATCGCCGCTCCCCTTGTCAATACCTGAGATGCCAGCCATCAAGTTTTCTATGGCAATTGGTTTCTCGAAAGCGTGTAGAATCCGTTTTGCCTCTTGATTAAGGATAATCAAGCCCTGTGAATTTCCAGCAGCAAAGACGGTAAATTTTTCGGCTAGCGGAATCTCGATAATATGGGGAGATTGTTGATGAGTCCCATTGGATGGCGGAACTATTGGGTCGGCGTTACTCGAGACCTCTCCCACGCACGCACAGTTGTCTTCGCGTACGATGGCGCTCCCATGAATAGCAAACCATAGTATGGAGTTATTTTCACAGGCACAATCATCCGTAAGGAACCTTTGACCACTCTTAGCCCATAATATTTCAAGAGAATTCGTCATAGGGGTACTCCTTTGAAAGAGAAGAATGCAACGCAGTGAAGTCAAAATTGTACTCGCCAGAAACACGCTTAAATATATCACCTATCAATTTGCCAGGGATTGATAATTCTTTCAGAATCAACAATATCTCGCAAACTTTTTGTTCCAGATACTTTGGCTGTTTCGAGAAAAGCTGGAAATAGATAAACGAGATCAATAGTTGCTGAATCCCGTCAGCAACGCGCGAACTATCGGGAGGTAAGTTGCGCCGCGCCATCAGAATATTCATCATTCCTTCTCGTAATTGGATTTTGGCCAGCGATAACCAGTAAACTTCGCCTGGATGAGGTTCTTTTTGAGCATCCGCCAAATTAAATTCTGGCGGTATCAATGCCTTGCAACCCTCAATGTTCTTCCTGGCTTCCTCAAAATTATTATCCTTCTTGGCTTTATCAAAATCTCCCAAATTCAAATACGTCTCGGCCGTATCATCGAGCGTATCCACTTGTTGAAATCTCATGTTGTTTTCTTGGGCCAGTGTCAAAGCCTGCCTTTGAAAATCAAGAGATTGCAAAAATCTTTTTCTGGCGCCTTCCGGATCTTTCAAATGGTTGAGAAGATGAGCCCAGTCTCGATATAAACTCCCCAATTCATTTAGGGCTTCCCAGAGCCGAATTTTCTCGCCCTTACCAAACTTTTCTATTACATGCTCAAAATATTTTTCCGATTCCGAATACCAGTGAATCGCCTTTTCTTGAGTGCATTGTTTTGAGACCCACCTGCCACCCCGCTGTCTCAAGATAAACCCTAATGCATTACAGGCCAACACAATTCCTCTGGGGATATCAATCTCCCTAAAAATACTCAATGCCAGTTCGCAGTCTCTTTGACCATCGAGGCTATTTGGATTCTCCAATGCCCTGATCAAACCGCGGGTGTTGTAGCTCAATGCCAAAGGGTAGCGTTGCCCCATTTCCAAACGCCTGGTGAGAGCATTCTCGACCGCGTTTTTTGCTCCTGTGATATCACCCAAAAGCGCCAAAACGAAAGCCAGGTTGTTTTGGGTAAATGCAAATTCATCTGCAATCTCGGCTTTCTCATAGAATGGCAGAGCCTTGCGATAATATTCTGCTGCCTTATAGTAATGACCATTGGCGCGCGCCAAGTATCCGAGCCGATCATAAGCGCGTCCCAATAAACGATTTCGAAACCACCAAAGCGGGTGATCTTGTCCAAACGGTGATTTTCTCAAACGTCCGATAGCATGCTGAAAAATGTTTTCAACTTTCTTTTCAGGCTCTTTTGTCAAATAAGTTAAAGATTCACCATAATATATGAGCAAGGACGCCCAAAAGATCGGATGAGCATTGATTATGCTTGATTCCAGCTTTTTCTTACTATCCTCAGGAATTTCAAGCAACGATGGGCTGGAAAGGAAGGATGAATATTCGTTTGCGCCCAAAGAAAGAAGGATTTTCGCCAATCCAATCGCTTGATCGTATCGTTCTTGCGTGATCAATCGCCTAATCCATCGTGTAGCGCTGTCTTGGATAAAAACGGTTTCAAATTCGTTTACTCTTGTATTTCGGTGTCTGGAGTCGTTGCGCATATAAATAAGAACTTCGTTGCGCAGCTGCGCATCCAATTCCATTTCGCACCCTTTAATAGCAATTTCACTCCAACGGATAAAATTATGATAAAAAGCTTTTAGGAAATCGCATCGCAGGTCATAGTAGAGAATACTTACAATGGGTTTTTCCCGGTGCAAGCGTTCTTTTTTCTTTGATTTTTGATAATACTCCCGTAACCGTTGAAACCAATAAACTTTCTCTTCCTCTGAATATGGCGCAAAATCATCGAACATCTCATAAAGAGCATCGTGCAGAAAAAGTTCGTTTTCACCATGGCGTTTCTTGGTCAGGGTTAAATTCTCGGCGTTCGTTAACCTCGCGGAACATTCTTCTCCAGACCAGTTTTGCTCCAAAAAATTGAGCAAATCAGGGGTCAGGCCTTTTCGAGCTAACGCCAGGAAAAAGAAATGACGTCTGTCAGGATTCTCCCCATCAAAGAAAGCGCGAACAGTTTCTCTCTCTAATTCAGGATTGTTTGTTCTCGTTTCATCTGCAAAAATACCCGGGGACTGAAGAACTAATTCAACCAATAAGGCCACGTGAACGGGCAAGCCTCTGGTACTCTGCCAAATCATGATAGCGTTTTGACTAAGCAATTCTGTAATCGGGCGCGGCGCTTTTCGGGCGAAAACTTTTAATATATCCGCCGTATCGCTTTGGGTAAGTCCTTCAACTAAAATGGATTCCACTCTCCCCATATGATCTTGGTTGATTTCTTCAAGAGCGTGTTGGAAGTCTTCGTTGGGGCGGCCTGCCAACAACATAACCGTGTTTTTAGCCTCTTTGCACAGAACCAACAGCCACTGTCTTACCGACAGGCTCTCTTTTCCCTCCCCGAGCCGAAAGACCCGTTGAATTAAATCCTGTTCCTCTCCAATATTTTCCAATGTGTCAAATGCAATCACAGTTCGATATTTTGATGTGTACCGGTTAAATTCTTCAATAAACAATTGATTTATCCGAGCGATTTCCGCTTGAACAACAGCCTCGGAAGATGTGGAAAAGATACCATCGCGTCTCCCGTTTTCAAACATTTCCTTTACGACTCGATATCTTGAAAAATAATGACCGCTAGGGTCTAAATTTTCAATGATTGCGGAATGCAGGCGCAGGATATTATGTAGGTCTATGTGGTAGAGATCGAGGATTCCCACCCACTGAAGCGACGAAATAGAATTGGCAATATTCCTGGCCTCCTCTAACAAGCGCGTCTTGCCCGCCCCGCCAGAACCGTAGAAATAGATGACTCGTGTGCTATTTCTGGCATCCAATGCTGCGCGAATGGCGCGCATGGCAGATTCCCGATTGACAAGATTGCCTTTCAAGGCAGATACTGGTTTTTTCCCAACACTCTCTTTTCTTGCCCGTTCCCATGATCTTTTCGCGGCTGGCAACCCATATTTGAAGGCATTCTCCACAACCATCTGGATGGCTGTTTTGACAACCTCGGCAGTTAAATCCTGGGGAATCATCAGATATTTCCTCCTACAAATTCATCATTCAGACCGGCCATCATTTGAAACTGTGAATTTACTAGCACAATTTTCAACGCATCGCCCCCCACATGCAAGCGCCATCTATCGGGATAGTCTTGCTTCGGGACCCTCGTCAGATCATGCGAACACGCACAACCATCGTCCTCGTCGCAACGCGAGTCCCCAACCAGTAGGACCATAGTATCCATACGGCCTCCCTTCCAGCAAAAATATTATACATGATTAAATGAAAAAGAGCACGGCGACTTTTTGAAGTAAAGTCGCCGTGTTGGGAAATTGGAGTCGAGATGTCGTTATTAGCCGGTTTGCCAGAGGGCGCGGTTGGTCAGGAAGGTTTGGATGACAGAACCATTAGGGTACAGAGACCGAATTTTGTTGCAAACCAGCCTCATTTCGGCGGCATTCAAGCGCCTAAGTCGGGCAAATATTCCATCCTTCGCCTGTCGAATGCCCTGATAATCCTGGGTAAAGCGACTGCTGTAATCTAACGCTAGGGCATAGTTCTCAGCGGTTTGCTCTAATACACGCGTGATTTCACTAGGGATAAGCTTTGGCTCTTTTTTTCGTTCTTGTCTAAATAGCCGATACGCCAAATTTCCTTTAAGCGCATATAATTTTCCCTTTTGCGCCCATACTTGAGGCTGTTTTTCCATTTCGGTCTCCTCAGGAAACGCCTCTTCTGCCTTGTTGATTGACACAGAAAGGGAATGATTCTGAGATACATCTTCCTCATCCTCCAACAGGTAAAACTGCAGCCAAGCGAGATTTACCAACGCGTCTACGTAACGGTAGGCTACAACGTTTTGCCTGGCGAGGTTTGCCGCCTGCGTCAGCGTGTCTTCGCTTTCTTTAACGATTCGCTCGCGATTGTCTCCCAAGCGAGGAGACGCTTTCAATTGGAAGACCCAATCACGGCAGGCGCATCCGATCTCGATCAAGGCCTCCACCTGCCTCGAAGATTCGCCCAATTCGGCAAACAGGCTATTCGCCTCGCGGGAATAATCGCGCGCGCGGCGCAAGAATTCCGTGCGCTCCTCGACTCGGAGCAGCGGGGTCGATCCCGCGTAGCGACGTAAAGCCTCTGCCAGCGTGACAAGCGCCATGCCAATTCCGCGTTTATAGGAAAGGGCGCGGAAAATTGAAAGCGCGCGCTCGGAATTTTCTCGGGCAGAAACATATTGTCCCTCACGCACATCAATGGCCGCCAGCGTATTGAAACTCAAAGCCACTGGCACTCGCGGCCCTAATTCCCGCCCTAATCGTAGGGCGTCAATCACATTGGAGCGGCCATCGTGCCACTGGCCTAATTCGGCTTGAACGAAGCCCATGTCGTTCATCACTGTTGCCATTTCTTTGCGTAAATCAATCTCGCGCAGGAGCACCGCCGCTTGTTGGTATTCTGTTACTGCGCCTTTCATCAAACCTTGCACCCATCTGAGATAAGCATTGACACGATGGGCAAGAGCATAAGTCGCCTTCTTATGCCAAAGAAGAGTGTCAGGATATGTTGGATCGGCAAAAGGAGAAAGTACTTCTTCCCGCGGCAACAGCGCATAAGCATGCGCAAGATGATTTTCCGCCTCAGACTGATCCTCCTTTGTGCCGCGCATGATATGCAAACTGGCAGTCCAAACCTGGGCCGCAGCCAATAAACTTGGAAATTGCGATCCCCACGATTTTTCAACCGATTCAATAAAGTTGTGAGTTTCGTTTAGTCCCTCCTGATACTTGCCAAGCGCCCAAGCGCGGGCGAGTGGGCGCACCTTCAGGCTTTCGAAGGTGAAATCAATACTAATATCCTTGTCAAGCGTTTGTGCGGGAAGTCGGCTCAAGTAAGAAAGTAGTTCGGCCTGCAACTGCAGATCCATTTGGATGTCACGTGCCATGATCGCCTCATGAGAATAACGATAATAGGCGCGAAAGCCGCGGCCAAAATCATGGCGCAGGAAGTAATACATGATCTCGGTGAGAAGCGCTTGATATTGTGTGTGAGCCTCGCTCAGCGCTTTCATGTCGAGGCTTTCCTTGCCTTGCTCCTCGATGGGCGCGTAGAGTTCATTGAGGCGATGCGAAATGCGTTCTCGCTGTTTCTGATAATAGTTTTTTATGGCGTCAAAAGCCGCTTTCTGGGCATCGCCATCATAAGGGGAATCGTAGACATTTCGTTGGAGCAATTCGTACATCTCATCGTGCAGGAAAACTCGCCGATCCTCAGGGCGGATCTTGACCACCGACAGGCTTTGAACGTCCGCCAGATGTTTTATCGCTTCGGAAGTGGGTATCCCGAGCAACGCGGCCAAGAGTTCTTCGTCGGCTCCTTTGGGAACGCGGCCAAGAGCGATCAGCGTATCGCCTAATTCGCCTTGGCGGAGACGATCAAACAAGATCTCCTCATATCGGCGGCTATCTTCCGGTTCCACATGGGGCGGCAGCGTTTGCTGAAGTATTACCGGCACCTCGCTTTCCTCGGGAAAACTCAGATAATCCACAAATAGCGAGAGTAGAATGGGGCGCCCTCGCGAGTAAGCGTGCGCGCCTTTTTTGAAATCCTCCGGGAGGTTTCTGAGACGTTCAGCGATGTGGCGATCTTTTTTCTCTTCCGCCAATCGCGCGACGTTGTCAAAATATTCGAGACTTTCCTCCAATTCAAAGGGGCCAACCTCAATCTCCTCTACCAACACGGTATTTTGCGCTTTTGCCTGTTCTAAAGCGTGATTTGCCTCTTCTCTGCCGGCAACAAAGAGGGTTACATTACCCAGTTTGGGAAGGAGTTCAATCAACCAATTCCAGGAATCTGCGAGAGGAATGTTGTCTGTCTTGCCAGGCATCCCGTACACCACGCGCTCGAGCGTGTCCAACCCCAGGATAACGCGGCGGGCGGCGCTTAATCGCTGGAAATCCTGTTCGAACGTATTAACCGCATCCTCGCGCAGTTTTTCCAATTCCACCACGTTTCCACTCAAGCGGGCCCTATTAAGCGCTTGATACGCAGGCTGATAGGCTTGAAAGCAATCGAATGGGGGAGTAAGAATTTCAAAAATGGCATTCGCCAGACCGATTGGCGTGTGTAAGGCAATGTGGTAAAGATCCAACACATCCTCGGCGACGCGATGATTTGGATTTGTTTTTGCCAGTTCAAGAGCCCTTTTGAGCAGGCGGGTTTTGCCGATGCCGCCGAGGCCGTAAACAAAAACAAGTTTGGGCTTTGGCGAGGGGTCGTCGAGAATACGCTCGAATTTACTTAGAATATCCCGCCGCCCGACCAGTTCGGGAGTGGCGTATAGACCTGTGAATTGTTCAATGAAAGAAGAAGTCATGGTCAATTCTCCTCGTTTTTGCTTGCGAGGCAATCTTTGGGATTTTTAATTCCGGCTTCCATCAATGCTTTGGAATGGTTTTGCATAAGTTCTTCGAAAAAAGGCTTGAAACGTTCCATAACGCGTTCCCGGGACTGTGCTTCAAAATGACGATAGGCGGCGCAGTGCAGGCGAATCCAGGTATCTTTATTCTTAACCGGCAGATATTGTCGAAGAATTTTTAGCACGGGTTCATTCATCACATACCGGCCGTTTTTCCATGAAATCATACGCGTTGCATTCATCTTTTTGCAAATGGCACGTCCATCTTGCGCCTCATTCTGGTCATAGGTTTTTACCATCAATGCAGCTTCGGTTTCGCCAAAACCATCCAAGGGACATAGGGCTTCAAAATATTTTCGAATTTGCTCGCGTTCTTGCCTCTGTATAACCGCAAATAAAATATCCTCTGCAGTATCCAGCGCTTCGGCGCGATTTTTTGCTCGGGCCAGTTGCTCGGTAAAGAGAGGCCAGCCTTGTCCAATATCAAAGATCTCATCTACAGAAAGGATAGAGGATAGCCCAAATTTTTCCAATTGCTCTTTGATCTGCTCCACCGAGAATTGCCCCAGCCCAAAACGTACCGCTTCGATTAGAAACGGTATTTTCCATGGATAGGGTCGTCCGCGCCCGGTGACGATGACAAAGAAATTATTAAGTGTCAGAAGATTGCCAAGAAAATGCGCTTCCAGTTGTTCCAGCAACGCCCAGTCGCTTTCGTAGGCCGAATCAAGGATGATCGCGAAGCGGGAATCACTATGAGTATGAACGTAATTGCGAATGGCTTCCACTTTCTCGGCCAAAACGGTCTTGGGCGCCAGTTCGATAGATAAACTATTTAGTATGATTGCAAGAAACTCCTCGATTTCCAATTTATCCTTTTCACGGACAAAGCGCTCATTCGGCTGCGGCGTTTCCCCTTCGGGCCGATAGTTTTCCCCGGGACTCCAAAGACCGAACAACCAGGAAGTCAATCCTTTTGTTTCATTTTTAAATACGGTGCGATGCAAGTGAAGGGATAACCAAGTCTTTCCCGCCCCCCGATTCCCGTCAACGACAATGGCTCGTACGCGCGGCTGGGATTGTTGCAGCAACGAGGTTATTTGCTTGATTTCCTCTTCCCGATTAATAAACTTTCTCGGATCATAGGATGACGGCGATCTATATGTCTCTGCCATAAGAACTTCCTCCTCAGGTTGGAACCGCCTACTTCCTCCCGGCAAGGGAGGCTAGATTCTCTGTAATCGTGGCTTGCTCGGCGCGATACCAGGCAGTCGCATTATCAATGTCTTCGGCGTGGATGCGCGGTTCAGCGGACGGATTTTGGGTCAGTCTTCGCTCATATTCGAATAGGATTTGCTTGACGAGGGTGAGCGCTTCGCGCGGAAGCGGGTACACAGAGCGCGCCAATTCGAGTTCAAGATCCTGGCTCGTGGGGATCGCGCTGACTTTTCCGAGCGAGTCGAAATCTCCATCCACGGCGGCGTACACGCGTCGGCGAAGCATACCCGCCAGCATATTCGCGTCCCAATTCAATTCTATTTGGCTAAAGGCAGGCCATTGTTCCCTGAGATGTTCTTGAAGTTGGTCGCGCATTTCCGAAGGTAAAAAGCCCTTTACAAATATTCGCGAAGAGATCCAGTCTGGCGCTTTGGCAAATAGATTAACCAAGGATTGTGCGGCAAATCCAGGCGATTTTGCAAGTTCGGGGAAGCCGTCCACGCCATCCAGGAGCAAAAATACCGAACGGAATCCTAGTTCGTTTGTGACCCAATTTGTTAATCGCTCGAAAACTTTTTGAATGGAGAGACTAACAGATGCGGGCGATTCAGAAAGGTGTTTTTCTAGCGTTTCGCACATTAAGTCGAGCAAGGAGGGGTCGGGGGATTGATGTAGTTGGTAGGAGCGATCCAGTTGCGCGGCGACTCGGTCGGGCTGTTTTTCCCCGCGTAGAATATCCAGGTAGTAATTTAAGTCGGGAATCCAAGTAGAAATGAATTGCGCCAGCGGCCTTTGTAAAACTGGCGAGGCTTTTAAATATGTCAATGGATAATAGGCAAACGTTAGAAACAAAGCATGCGCGCCGGAATGAACGATCTGTTCTAGGTGTTCTTCCAAAGTGGAAAAGTCGCTTTTCTTGAAATATGTGGGTAGGTGGTAATGGATCGGGAAGGGTTGATAGCCGCCTCCGCCCGTCCAACAAGCGCGGGAAGTGTAAATTCGTAGGGCGGTTTTCCCTCCACCGGGCGGGGAGAATATTAGGGCGGGCGCTTCTCCCCATGCAACCGAAAACTCCTCGTGACCGATCAAATAACGGTTGAGGTTGGGGTCCGCCGATGCCTCCAAGTATTCAAAGGGATCGAAGCGGAAACCGAAATGGTCAAGCCAGATTTTTTCCATACGATAAACATTGTCCTAAAAATTTATATCTCGCGCCGCGGGCCAGGTCAGTGTAATCCACCTTCTCCAAAACGCGTTTGGGTTATTATATGCCTGCCGACTCTAACGGAATAGTCAATTGCGTATTACACTTGACTCACCCCTTTCTTTCAATCATCTCACAATGGTCTTACGCGACATTTTCGAGGTGGATTTGACCTTTTCCGCGCTCGCTGATGATGTAGATGGGTTCGGCATCCTCGCGTTTATCCCATTCCAGGGTCTGGCGTAGGCGATATAAAGCAGTATCTATCATCCCCTCCCAATCAATTCGAGTATTTCGCTCCTCATTCTTTTTCTTTGTGGATAGGTGCGTTTTATAGAAATCTTTATAAACACGTTCATAAAGTTCTGCTTTTGCGCAAGACCGATCCCGATTCTCGTACAAGTAGCGTAGCAGTTGATAACCAATACCAAGCACCGGGACTTCGCCCCCGCCAATGAAGACGCGACCCGCTTCAATGTCCAAATGAAGACGCGGCGGAGACTGGCGATAGATTTCTCGCCACTCTGTTTTTGTAATGCTTCTGCCTTTCTCGAGAAAAGCGGTCAGCATGGGACGGGTCAATTCCAGCCACCCGCGAGGTGAATCTCCCGCGTAACGGCTGAACCATTCCAGCCAATTCTCATCCTTGCAAAGTTTTTGCAAAGCGGCCTCTTCTTTTTTTAAGGCTAATGACAGGCGCTTATCAACCAACTGCCTCAACTCGTCTTCCCGCCATTTTAGTTGGTATGTAATAAATCGCCGGGTGAGTATGCCGCGCGCTTTCTGGATTTGTTTTCCCAGTTCATTGGATACAATGATCTTGAAACCGAATGAACTTTCTTCGAACAAGCCAAGCGTGGAAAGAAATTGCTCCAGCGCTTGTACGAGGCGGTCGGGAGAAACGCGATGCAGAGTATCTAGCCCATCCACGAAGATCCATATCCCACTCAGTCCCAATTTTATGACGTTCTCATTCAATTTCGGGAGGATGGAGGCAGGAGTGGACTCGGGAAACAGGGAGCGTGCCGGTTCAGACAGGATATGGCTCACGGTCTCGACGCCCTCGGGAGTAGATTTCTCGGCGAGGCGGCTGAGGTGATATTCCCGGTCGCCCTGTAAATATTTTTGGATAAACCAGAGCATGAATCCGCGCGTCCAAGAAGGGGCGGAGGAGTACAGGGCAGGCTCAAGGACGAAGGTTTTCAAAAAGGCGTAAGAGAGGGAATCCAATGCTTGGGTGAGAAACGCATTGACCACATCGTCGCTGGACGCGGCATTTTCAGGGAGGTGGGGCCGCCAGGAGGCCGTCACCAAGCCTGACCTTTGGGCGGCATATTCTTTCAACCGATGTTCGAGAGCTGTCTTTCCCGATCCTTCGTCGCCCATGACAAGAATCGAGTGCGCCTCCGTCATCTGGCCAAACTGGCGCGGGGACAGGTAAACCTGCTCGAGCCAGGATGTTTCATTCTCGGCTCGGAGCGTATCGAAGGAGCGGGCAAAATCGAACGCTTGGCTCATGCTGTTTCTAGTATAGCGTTTAAATCTTCAAGATGTAAGAATCGATCATCCGCTCCGCGTTTATCGCAATGGTTTTGCAATAAGCGATTTCCTAGCGTCAACATTCCCGCCAGGGAATTACGAGAGGCGGAGATGAGATTGGCGGTGGTCTGGTATTCGGTCGCTCCGGGGCCGAAGAGTTCGTGGAAACGCGTTGCTACGCCCATTACTCTCTCTTCGGATGCCATCGCAGCGTCAAATTGGCCCTGAAGGGAACGATTCAACCATCCGTCATGCCCATCTGACCACGATAGTTTAATTTCTTGAAAAGGGAAGATTGATCCTGGTCTGGTGGATGCAATCACTTTTGTAACAATTCCATTAGGGAGCAATAATGGAATTATAGTATTAAACTGTTCAAACCACCGCTTTGGTGTAGCAAGGAGGATGTCGTCTCCTGGAAATATCAAAAACGTTCTATTGATATCAAGGGGCCTGATATTCAACCATGATAGTAAAATTACATCCTGAGGAACAGGCGGTGTAGGAAATTCCTTTGTGAATTTTTCTATCTTGCGAATCAGCGAGAGGCCATTTACATCCTTCTCCATGTCATGATTCTGAAGAAGCTTGATAATATCGTTTGCTGATCCAAAAGACCAAAGGAGTAAATCTAATAGGGCATCCTGCTTTGCTGGCGGTAGTTCAGAAAATTGGCCTGGGTTTTGCAGCAAGATATCCAACCAGGTTTGGGCGGCGGAATATGCTAAGGTGGGAAGTGGTGATTGTATTGGATCTGTTTGTCGGTGTGTGAACCATACGGGAAAAATTCGATGGTTTATTCCATCTACCAAATCCTTATCTTTGAGCGGCAGGCATTCAAAACGCAAACGGTAGGAAAGTACTTGCGCGTCCTCTGGGGTTACACAAAGCCCAAATAAAGGATCAGGATCTAGGAAGGCTTCCCATTGGTTGGGTCTAGTTGCGCCTTGAGGATAATAAGGATGGCTCCTGAAATCAACTTTCCCAAAAGGGTTTTCGGCTAAGCCATGCTGGTTGAGCCAACTTTTCAGCACTCGATCAGATACGAATTTTTCGCCTATCGTTGAAATATCCACTTTGGTTTCACTCTTGCCAACAATGTTTCCTGATAACGCCACTTTGTTCTCATTTCCGCTAATCAGATTAGAACCAATCACATCCCCCATAATAACAATACTTTGATTTCCACTCTCAACTTCTAAAATATTGCCAGGCCGTGATTTGTTCGAATCTTTTTTCGGTTTGGAAACTCTTTTTCTCGTTTTCTGATTTACTGAAAGACTTACAGATAGAATGCCTAAACTCTTCAATTGGATATCCCCTTTTTCAAAGTAACTTAGCAACCTGTTTGCCCCAATTTTCGTCAGTTCAATCTCCATTATGATACTGCCAGGGTAGGTGCGAAGGACTCGAATAGAGCTTTTGTCCACATGAAGCAATGCAGCGAGAATTCCAACTAGGTCGTCTCGCTTGCCTTCGTTAAATTCAGAGAATTTACCATCTAATATTAACTGAACAGTCTCAAGATTACCGGGCGCGGACATTTGGGATATAACAGCATCAATTTCATCAGCACGCGATTTCAAGGCATCCAAGAGTTTTTTGTAGCCATCCTTCTTATATACATCGACCCACTGCCAGCGACCCAATTTATCCGGAATAACACATTCTTCAAATTTGGCAGGAATGATATAGATTGTACCTTCCGGCTTTTCCAAGGCCTTATCCAAGGCAAAGTTAATTTCTGCTTGTACGAAACCCTCTTTCCGCGCCGATACAGACGACATGCAAACCACTACAACATCTGCCTCGCGCACAGCCTTTGGAATTTCTACGCGCCACTCTTGTCCAGGTAACAGATTCTTCTCATCCAACCAGGCATCTATGCCATTGGAGACTAAGAACTGATAAAGTTTCCGCACTTTGGGCTTATCTTCCTCAGCATGGCAAAGGAATACTTTGAGGGCGCGATTGTTGGTAGGCATGTGTTATCCCTCGCGATTGACATAATCAACAATTACAATCCAATACGAATGCTCTATAACCGGATAGAAGGCTCTTCCCATCTTCCGTCTCCCTTCGCAAATTCTGTTTCTCTCAGTATATGCCATTTTCAAAAAAAGTCAACGTGAGATAAATGTGAGATGAATGCAGGGTATCGGAAAGAACCCTGTCATGGCGCGCGTGGACACTTTGAATACAATCGAAACAACAAAGAAAGGAGAGAGATCCACAAGAAACTCACCATCTTGTGTACGAAAGGAGATTTTTCACAGGAACAAATACAAACCCTCTGCCTTCCTCCAGCATTGCGCCGATAATAAATCGGCGCATTTCCTTTTTAATCGCAGTTTTTTTGCCTTTCAAACTTGAAAGGTTGGTGTAAGTGCATTGAAAGATATACGCCAACCGTTTGCGAATGAGCCAGCAGGCGGTCGTAATTGCGGAAAATCGCATGGATTGTACAATGACATCGTAAAACAATTTTCACCCACTCCCTGCGCATGCAGAGAAAGCAGAGAAAAAATGTACAACCAATTCCCACTATCCGCATCGCCTGCAGTCAAATGGCTGGTCATTGCTTTTTTCGGCGTCATTTTGATGGCGATTCTGCTGGGCGCCAATATCAAAGACGCCACCTGGATTAACTCCGACATCGCCAACGCAGAGGCAGAACGCATCCAGATCGAGACAGCGCATCAACAAGCTGCCTATGAGATCCAGGAGCGGCTGGCCTCCGCGCAAACGGACGCGGAAGTCCAACAGATCCAGCGCGAACAGAAATTGCTGGATGCCAAGTATCAGCACGATATTCAGGTTTTGGAACAGGACCTGGCGCATCGCGAAATCGCATTCCGAACCTGGATGACCGTGTTCACCATTCTCGCAAGCGCCTTCGCCCTCGTGCTCTTTATCAGCGCAATCATCTGGGTTGGCTCAAGAGCATGGGTATACATCCAATCCAATTCTCGAAAGGAGAATGCCATGGCTAAAACCATTCCCCCAGTGGAAAAGTGGATACCCAACCGGCCCGAACGGGAACCTTATGATCCGTGGAATGATCCAGACTACCGGCGTCAACAGAAAGCCGCCGCACAGGATCAAGAGCGAAAAGAACGCGAAGAAATCAGAACCATTGTCGCTCGTATGAAGGATTTCTCAAAGTCAGAGCAAGTGAGCAAAAATGAATACAACAACCTTCCGCTCGCAGGCGATTGAATCTCACGAGGCAGGGACGCTATAAACAAACCTGTGCCCTGCCTCGAAAGCAGAAAGAACGGCCAAGAAATTGCAGAACTCGCTCCAGACAATCCAACAAGGAGGTCCACTATGGGCTGAGCGCCCTACACCAACCGAAACGGCCTGACTCCTCCAGGCCGTTTCGATTTAAAACCTCACCACACTCGGCCTCAACCCCAACTCACCAATCAGCCCATTCAACTCCTCATCCGTCAGCCTCCTCCCTTTCCCTGCGTACGCGGTCAACGCGGCTTCGAGCATGTTCGTGCCGAATGACCGACCATCGTAACGGGGAGTCGTTGTAATCACCGTCTTCACGCCGCGCGACTTGAGCAGTTCGATGTTGTCTTCGGTGGTGGTGTTGGTGACGATGGTCTTGCCGTCGAGTCGGGCAGGCATATATTTGCGCATGAAGAGAAAGTCGCCGGCAATCAGGTCGGAGCCCTCGAAATATTTGACATACTTCGGCTCTTTCTCCGCGCCATCGCTTCCGTAGAAGATCATGGACATGGGGAAGTAACTGACAATGGGCAGCATGATTCGGGCGACGCGCTTGAAGGCGGGGATTCCGTAAATGGGAATTGGGACTCCCAGCGCGACCATCAAATCGCCAAAGACGGTTCTCTCGCAGACCTCCGCGACGGCTTCGGCCAACCCCTGGCGATCCACCGCCACGGGGACGAATCCCTGCTTGAAGCGGACCTCGCCCAGTTCGGGCCGCGCCAGCTCGAAGACGCGTCGCTCGAGGGTGTGTTTGAGTCCGCGCCCATCGCACAGGGGAGTCCGCGTCACGCCCGCGACCAGTTTGAGGGCCGCGCGAAGCGGGTATTCGCGTTCGTCGAGGCGGAGGTAGAGATCCACGCCGCCCACGCCGAAGGCGTCCACTTTGCCGTCGAGGTCGAGGTACATCTGGCGGGCGCGGTCCACATCCCCGTCCGTGCCGACGCGCTCGACGAGGATCTCCTCGTCTTTGAATTTGATCGTCACTTGTTTGTCGCGTTTCGAACTTCCCAGGCTGATGCTGATGGCGCGCTTCATCGTCCCTCCGAAAAAAAAGGGGCGGGTTATCAACCCGCCCCACAAGAATTATTGAACGATGATGTAGTAATCGTATTGCTGAGAGACGATCACGCCTCCCTTGAAGCGCGCGCCGACCACGATCGAAACGGGAGCGGGAGCCCCGCCGGCATTCCCCTCGCTGGTGGGACCTTTCGCTGTGAACGTGATGGCTAATATGGCGGACGTTCCCGCGCCGGCGCGATCATTTCCTTGCGCGGTCACGTAGCGACCGGGGAAGTAGTAGGTGGGCATGGCGGTGACCGAGATGTAGGGCGTGTCGCTGGTCGCTTCCACAACGAAGTCATAGGATTGCCCCACAATCATGGTATCGGGGAGAGGCGAGAGAACCGTAAAGGCGACGTTGGGCGCGGGGGGCGGGGTTGGCGCGGCGGCTACGGAAACCGAAAGGAGGATAATTGCGGCCAGAAGAAGGGCAGTCAGACGTAATTTCATTTTATCTCCTTGTGAATTGCCGCCATTGTAGCATCAAACGATTGTAATGTGGGAGTAATTTCACAATCGAATAGGCGGCTGTATAATGAAATTATGAAACCGAACGTTGTGCGCTGGCGGGCATGGGTTGTTGGGGGCTTTGTTGCGGTTATTGCATTTTCCTGGGCATCCGAGATCATTGACCTGCCTCACTTGTTGTTGGGCGCTCCCAGCACGCCTGTCAATTGGCAGGAGTCTCTCCTGGAGAGCGTCATGATTTTATTCGCGGCCATCATTAGTTGGGAATTGGTACGCCGGTATGAGCAAGGATGGCTGGCCGCCCTGGAGGAAGTTCGCCAATTGGCGATCACCGACGACTTGACCGGCGCATTGAATCGGCGCGAGTGCATGGTCAAGGCTGAGGCGGAATTCAAGCGCGCCATTCGGTTCAACCGGCCCTTTGTCTTGGCGATCATTGACTTTGACAACTTTAAATCCATCAATGACCTGTATGGGCATCCGATGGGAGACGCTGTTCTAAAAGAGTTTGCCGGGATTCTGCGCGCCAATATTCGGGCGCAGGATTTGTTTGGCCGGATGGGAGGCGACGAATTCATGCTGGCCCTGCTCGAAACCACCGCCGAGGAGGCCAGCCAGATCATTCATCGGATTCGGGGGCAGTGGGAGGATGTGAAGCGCGCCTTTTTACCCGAAGATCGCCGCGCCGCGACCGTAAGCGTGGGACTTGTCTCCGCGAAAGCGGAAGACCAGACGTTCTCCAATTGTGTTCGCAGGGCCGACAAGGCCTTGTATTTGGCGAAGGCCAGAGGCCGGAATCAAATCTGTATTGGATGACCGCTCACACTTGGATAAACGGGTTGGAGCGCTTCTCCTCCCCGACCGTCGTTTCGGGGCCGTGACCCGAGAGCAGGCGCGTCGTATCGGGCAGGGTGTAGACCTGCTGGCGGATGCTCGCCTCGAGCGTGGACCAGTCGCCGCCGGGCAGGTCGGTGCGACCGACGGAACCGGCGAAGATCAGGTCGCCGCAGAAGCAGACATTTTCCGTGGCGCAATATAAAATGCAATGACCGGGAGTATGGCCGGGCGTGAAGCGCACTTCAAATTGAACGTTTCCCAAACGCAAAATTTGCCCCTGGGTGAAATCAACCGTCGGTTCGGGGCCGGGGTCTATTTTGAAGCCGAACAACGCGCCGCCTCCGCCCGCGCGCCAGAGGACGTGGTCGTTGGGATGGAGCGCCACGAGAGGCAACGGATTCAGAGCGTCGGCGATTTCGGCCGCGCCGCCGATGTGATCGAAGTGGGCGTGAGTGTACCAGAGGTGCGCGATGCGCCAACCGCGTTTCTGCGCGGCCGCGAGAATTTGTTTGCCGTCCCACGCCGGGTCAATGACGGCCGCGTCGCGGGCGGAGGAATCTGCCACAAGATAGGCGTTGGTCATGGCAGGGCCGAGGGTGAAGGGGACGATCTCAAGCATGGATTCTCCGGGAGTAGAAAAAGGTCAGGAGGAGCGAAGCCGCTACAAGTCCAAGAGAGAGCGGGTAGACGAGGAAGGGATCGCGCTCGTACAGGAATCCAGCCAGGGGCGGAGTCAGAATGAAGATGACCGCGGAAACCGTCTCCAACATGCCGTAGGTGAGTCCCATTTGCGAGTCGTGGACGAGGGCGCGAGCTTGGGCCGATGCCAGAGGGCGCGCGGCGCGGAATCCGCCGAGCAAAAAGTAACCCAGCAGGAAGAGGCGAAAGTCGGCGCCGAGCCAGAGGAGCAGGGCGAAGAACGCCACCGAAATTTGCGCGATCATGTAACCCCAGCGCGGGTTCATGCTTCCCAACCCTACGGCCAGCAGGAAGTTGCCCGCCGCGCCGGCGGTGAAGATCCAACCGATCTGCGTGAGGGACAAGCCCTGCACGGTCTCTAAAAAGTTGGGCGTGAGCGGCTGAGCGATGTACATAGCGAAGACCGCGAAAGACATCATGGCGACGAAGCCCATGAAGCGCGCGTTCGACAACAATCCCACCGGCGGGTTTTCGGGATCGTGATGGTCGAGCGGTTGGGGGTGGATGAAGAAGATGATCACGTTGGAGGCGGCGAAAATGGCGGCGGCCACAAAGTAGACCGTGCGCAGGCTGTATTGCTCGCCAATCCAACCGCCGGTGACGGGACCGAGGATCATGCCGAAACTGAACGCGGCGGTGGTGAGCGTGAGGGCGCGGCCCACCGTCCATTCGCCGCGCGCCGCGGTAACGTAACTGGCGAGCGGCGAGGAAACGAACGCGGTGAAGCCGTAGAACAACATGCCCACGACAAATACCGGAAGCGTGTTCGCAATTGCCATCGCCAGCGTGGAAAGAAAGCCGATCAGCCAGGCCGTGATGAGCAGGGGGCGCCGTCCAATGCGGTCGGCCAGGAAACCGGCGGGGATGTGCGTGATCGCCATCGCCGCGCCGAACGCGCCGAGGATGAATCCGATCTGCTGCGGGTCGCTTCCAAGTTTGGCGAGATAGATCGGTTGAAAGTTGAAGAACATGCCCTCGCCCAAGCCCCAGGTGAAGAGGGAGAGCGCGATGATGGTTAGGTTACGATTCAATGATGACCTCTTTGCTGTCGTCACTGCCAGCGTTTGTTGCGATGCAGTCTCCTCCACCAACCTGGAGATTGCTTCCCGAAGGCTCGCAATGACGAGGAACGCTATTTCATAACGCGACGAATGAACGCGGCCGCGGCTTCGAAGACTTGCCCACGCGCCGCGTCGCGCGTGACGACGTGGCCGGATCCCGTCACCCAGAACATTTCCTTCTCCCGCGCGTTGACGAGGCGCTCGTAGATGCGCGGCATGTTTTCCGGCGCGACGTAGGGATCGTCTTTGGAGTGGATGAGCAGGACCGGGACGTTGACGCGCGGCAGGGCGTCATTCAATTCGCGCAGGAGCAGTTTCAACTCCGCGGCGGAACGGGTCGGGTTTTGCGGATACGAGACGTGGTTCTTCCAGGCCCCCTTGTCGAACCAGCCCTCGCCCGGCGCCTCCGCCGACTTCGCGCGGTATGGCATGACCAGGCTGACCAATTTCATCAACCAGGCGGGGTAATCCACGGGCAGTTGATTCAAGGTAGACATGGCGACCACGCCGCGCACGTCCAGTTTGGTGGACATGAGCAGACTCAAGACGCCACCCATGGAGAGGCCAACAAGGAAGATGTCGTTGGAGAGTCCGCGCAGGAGATGGTAGCCATCTTCGACGGAGGTCATCCAGTCGGTGTAACGCGAGCGGATCATGTCTTCGGGCCGCGTGGCGTGACCGGCGAGGCGAACGCCGAGGCAGGAGCAGCCCTGCTGGTTGAGATACTCGCCCATCCAGCGCATTTCTTTGGGCGCGCCGGTGAATCCGTGCGTGAGGAGGATGGCAGGACGGTCAGGTTGGCTGGGGAGGAGGAAGGGTTCGGCGGAGGGGATGATCATAGTGACCAGTTTTCAGTGTTCAGTAATCAGTAGGGGCGACTCTTGCAGTCGCCCAGGTGGCCATTTTCTGTTTAAGCGCGGCGGAGAGGCGCGCGAAAAAGAGCGCGGTGATGAGTCCGAGAGCGATCTCCAGAACGAGTTCGAGGTTGAAATTGCGGACGAAGATGCCGACGCCGAAAACGAGCGCGACCATCACGATCCAGGTGGGAATGAAATCGAAGAGGCGCGCCAGCGGTTTGATTTTGGCGAGCGGGAGAAGAATCAACATGCCGAGGTAGGCGGCGGCTAACGCGATGCCCCACATCAGGTAGGGATGGGTGTAGAGAAAGTCCACGCGGTGAACGATGCGAAAATGTTTGATGAGCAGGATGAGCGGAAAGTGAACGTAGAGGTAGAGTAGCGAGTTGCGTCCGAGGAAGGAGAGCGGGAGCATGAGGCGTTCGTTCTCGAATAATTTGGGGAGGGCGCGGGCGAGGTAGAAACTGAGGAAGAGCATGGAGCAACACAGGAGGAAGACCGAGAGTGACATGTCCTCCTTGTTTTGGATGTCGAGGTTGTAGCCCGAAAGCCACAGGCCGATCAGCGCGGCAGTGAAGAAGAGTCCGAAGCCGAGGTTGAAGCGATTGTCGGCGCGCCAGGCGAAGAGGCCGAGGAAGAAGAGCGACATCCACGGGAAGAGGGGGAAGATGCCGGGCGGGACGATCAGGTTGGAGCCGGGGAAGGTTGCGCCGCCGAGGGCCATTTGGATGAGGGGCTTGGCCGCGGCGGAGGCGAATCCCAAAATGAAGTAGACCCACTGCGAGGGATGGAGATGGCGTTCCATCAGGAAGACGATGGCTGAGCCGACGGCAACGAATTGGAGGATGTCGAATTCGATTTCGTTGAGGAAGCCGGGGTCGGTGATGCGGTTGAAACTAAAGCCGAGCAGGAAAAGGAAGAGATAGGTGAGGAAGAAACTGCGCGCGGTGTATTTCTTCTCTTGAATGGAAGCGGTGATTCCAGAAACGGCGTAGAACAACACCGGCGCGAGAATACCCCAGATGCGATAACGCTCGTAGTTGTGGACGGTGAGTCCGAGGTGGGGGATGACCATCATCACACAGCCGATGCCTTTGAGGACATCCAGGGTGAGGCTTCGTTGGGAGTCGGACATGAGTTATTTACCCCTCATCCACGCGGGGCGGAGCGCTTTGATCTTTTTGTACGCGGGGCAGGTCTCTTCGTGCGCGCCGGGGAGGTAGCCGGTGGAGAGCAGGAATTCGTTGACAATCTCGCCGCCGGTGAAGATGAAGGTCTGCTTGAATAATTTCACCCATTCCTCTTTGGCGAGAGGATGATGCGCGTCGAGCCAACCTTTGAAGGAGCCGAATTCCTTTTTCAGTTCGAGGATCCTCTGCGCGTTGACGATGGCCGCGTTCACCTTGAGCCGGTTGCGGATGACGCCGGCGTCCGCAAGCAGGCGGGCGCGATCCTTCTCGTTGAACTTCGCCACCTTGGCGATGTCGAAGCCGCGATAGGCTGCGCGGAAGTCCTCTGCTTTTTTGAGGATGGTGATCCAAGAAAGTCCCGCCTGATTAATCTCCAACACCAGGCGCTCGAAGAGCAGGCGATCATCCGAGAGGGGGAAGCCGTATTGGGTGTCGTGATAGAGGCGGTTGTATGTGTCTTCGGGATGTTCGAGACAGTATTGGCAGTAGGTTGTCATGCCTGTATTTTACATCATGTGAGTCGGGTTATGTTTTTGGCGTGCAATCCAGCACAATCAATTTTTTAAAACATTGCAAATTACCATTGACAAATTCGGCAAACAGGAGAAAATTAAGAAAATTTTCCGAGACGAGAATTTCCTACGTCAAAAAAGAACTGCCCACGGAACCAATTCTGCAAACGCCCCATTCGGGCGTTTTTTTGGTTAAGGGCGACTCGGAAAATAGCAGGAGGTCCGGGGTCCGATAATCGCCAGATCGCTTCCATACACCGACATCCAAATCCAAATTGAACAGTTCAGAGGAGATAAAACCCATGCTCAAGAAATTGATGCAAAACGTTGCGGTCGTTGCTGTGATCGCTGTGCTCGTTCTGTCGGCTGTCATGACCTATGGCAGCTCGCAATACGCGTACGATATGCCGCGCATGTTGGGGATGGAAGGCGCCGCGGAGACCATCACCATTGATAAGTCCGCGCCGACCACGGGGGTGCAAGGCCCGTTCGTGGAAACCCACCCTGCCGCGGTTTCGATGGATGTTGACCTGCGCGACCTGCCGCAGTTAGGTCCGGAATCCAAGCGCCTGGTTCGTGAAATGGGTCAGATGCCCACCAATGAGCGCGCTGGACGCGACCCCGTCGTTCAAACCGACGACACCGTCGGTGGCCGCCCGATTGGCGAACCGCTCGCCGCGGCTCCCGCCCCGTTGATCACCTTTAAAGGTCTCGACCTGCAAAACTGGGGCGCAGGCTGGCCGCCCGACACGCATGGCGATGTCGGCCCCACCCACTTCATCCAGGCCGTCAACACTTCCATCGGCATCTTCGATAAGGCAACCGGAACGCGTCTTGCCGCGTTTACCTTCAACAACTTCTTTGTCGCCGCAGGCGGCTCGGGCGCTTGCGCCACCCTGAACTACGGCGATCCCATCGTTATTTACGATCAGATCTCCGGCCGCTGGATCATCACCGACTTTGCCTTTGCGGGCAACGGCACCACCCCTCCGTATTACGAATGCGTGGCGGTATCCAAGACTGCCGATCCCGTGAGCGGCGGTTGGTGGCTCTACACCATCACTGCCAGCACCACCGCGTTGAACGACTATCCCAAGTTGGGCATTTGGAACGACGGCATCTACATGTCGGCCAACATGTTCACGAACGGATCATCCTACGGCGGCGTGAAAGTGTGGGCGCTCAACCGCGACGACATGATCAGCGGCGCCGCGCTCCGCTCGGTGGCCTTCACGCTCGGCACCTCCTACTTCAGCCTGTTGCCCGCCAACCTCAAGGGCGCGCTGGCCCCGGCTGGAACTCCCGAATACTTCATGTCCGACTACGGCTCGAACACCAGCATGAAGTTGTGGAAGTTCACCACCAACTGGGCGACGCCCTCCTCCTCCACCTTCACCGGCCCGCAATCCTTCACGGTGGCATCGTTCACGCGTCCCTCCTCGAACTCGGTGCGGCAGTTGGGCAGCAGCATCCGCCTCGACACCCTCGGCGACCGCCTGATGTCCAACCTGCAGTACCGCAACATCGGCGGCACGCAGTCCCTGTGGGTTTCGCGCACGGTGAAGATTGCGAACTCGAATTATGGCATCCGCTGGATGGAAGTCCGCAACATGAGCGGCACGCCCAGCGTCTACCAGCAAGGCACCTACGCGCCCAGCTCGGCGTATCGCTGGATGCCCAGCCTGGCGGTGGACAAGTTTGGCAACATGGCCGTCGGCTATAGCGTCTCCACGTCGCAAATGTACCCGGCCATCCGCTACGCCGGCCGCCTCGTCACCGACGCGCTCGGCACGCTCGGCCAGACCGAACAAACCCTCTTCGCCGGAACCGGCGCGCAGACCTCCTACAACCGCTGGGGCGACTACGCCGCCATGACCGTGGACCCGGTGGACGACTGCACCTTCTGGTTCACCACCGAATACTACGAGACCACCGGCACCAACTGGCAGACCCGCATCGGTTCCTTCCGATTCCCCGGCTGTCAATAACTCAACCTCAGTTTCCGTATAAGCCAACTGGCGACCACGCGGTCGCCAGTTGCATTTAAGTCGCTGATATTTCCAGCACAGGCAGGATGCGCGGCAGGCCATCCACCTCGCCGCGGTGTTCGCCCACTTTGCGCGCGCCCATCTTCTCGTAGAATCCTTGCGCGTTCGGGTCCGACTCGATGCACAGGACTGTCGCTCCGCGCCGACGACACCGCCTCATCGCGTGACGAAAGAGGAACGCGCCCAGCCCTTGTCCCATCGCCTCCGGCTTGACCCAAAGATGGTCCAGCCACACGCGCCCTTCCTCCTCCCTCAGCGCGTAGAACGCGGCCGGCTCCTCGTCCAGCGCGGCCAGCCAGGTTTCATTTTCAGAGACGTAATCGGGGGTGACGGTCAGCGCCGGAGACCAGAGTTCGATCCAGCGTTCGGGGTAGCCCCAGTGACGTTTGGCCGCGACCGCGATCGTGGTCAGCGCGGAGGCGTGTTCGGGGCGGGCGCGCTGGAGGGTGAGTTCGCGTCTCGTCGCAGGGCGCGGTCGCTGCCAGAATGGGGAGTCGCTCCGTCCCTCCAGCGCGGCGAAGGCCGAGACGCGTTGGGAGTCCATCAGATCGAGGAAAGCGGGGAGGGAGTTTTCGATCAACTACCCTACCACCCTCATCTCACGCGGCATTTCGCTCAACGACTCGGCTCCCTCCGCAGTGACGACCACATTGTCTTCCACGCGCACGCCGTTGCGATTGGGCAGGTAGATGCCCGGCTCCACGGTGAAGGTCATGCCGGGTTCGAGCAATTGCATGTTGTCGCCGCGCATATACGGTTCCTCGTGGGCCTCCATGCCGATGCCGTGACCGACGCGATGCATGAAGAATTTTCCGTAACCCGATTTTTCGATCACAGCACGCGCGGCCTTGTCCACCTCCGCGCACGGGACGCCCGGCTTGGCGGCGGCGCGACCGGCCGCGTTGGCCTCCTGCACAATGCGATGAATCGTCTGGCACTCCGTATCCACCTCGATCACCGCGAAGGTGCGAGTCAGGTCTGAGATGTACCCTTCATGCGCCGCGCCCCAGTCCACCACCAGCAGGTCGCCGCGCTGGAGTTTGCGCTCGGAGGGCGTGGCGTGCGGGTTGGCTGAATTTGGCCCGGAAGAGACGATGGGCGCGAAGGGCATGTCGGGGTCGGAACCGTTCTTGAGCAACTGCATCACCAGTTCAGACGCGATCTCCTTCTCCTTCATGCCGGCCTTGATGAGCGGAATCGTCGCTTCGAGCGCGGATTGCGCGATCTGCACGGCCCGCTTCATTTTCTGGACCTCGTCCGGGTCTTTGCGCAACCGGAGTTGGGCCAGCGCTTCGGACGCGTCGGGAAAGTCGGCTTCGGGGGCGGCGTCGCGCACGTGACGGAATTCGAGCAGGCGCAGTTGACGCGGCTCCACGCCGATGCGTTTGCCGTCCAGCTCGAGCGATTGCGCCGCGGCGCGGAAGGCCGCGTCCCATTCGGAGGAAGTCTCGCCGTAGGGGAAGGGGGTGATCATCTGCCCGTTCATCTTTTGCATTTCGAGTTCGGGCAATACGATGGCGGGGTTTTTATCCGGCGCGAAAAACAGGACGACCGGCCGTTCCATCAGGTGGAAGTGCAAGCCGGTGAGGTACGCTAGGGTGGGGCCGGGGTTCAGGATGACCGCGTCCAGTCCCGAGGTCCGGAGCGAGGCGGCGAGTTTGTCGAAGCGAGTCATGGAGTCTCCTGGTCGGATAGTCTGATAGTCGGTTAGTCAGATAGGTTTTTGTATGAATTGCGGCGTTTTGTGAGGGCGGTCATGGTGATCCAGTCCACCAGCCAGGGCATGTACCAATCGGCCCAGATGGCGATGTTGAAGGCCCAGGGTATGACCACAGCGCGGCGCGGACGTTTGGCCAGTTCCACCACGCGCTCGGCCACGGCTTCGGAGGTGATGGAGGGGAAGGCGCGGCGGATGATGGAGCGGCGCATGGGATGGTTGCCGGAGTGCTCGCTAAATTCGGTGGGCGCCCAGCCGGGGTAGATGCCCGATACGTCTATGCCGAAGGGCTCCACTTCGCGGCGCAGGGCGTCGGTGAAGCCGCGCACGCCGAATTTGCTGGCCGAGTAGACGGAGTAGGTGGGCGGCGCGATCCAGCCCGCGACGGAGGACATGTTGATGATGTGGCCCTCGCGACGTTTGATCATGTGCGGCAAAATGGCGTGCGTGACCTGGATGAGGCCGAGCAGGTTGACGCCGATCTGCGTGTCAATGTCGCGTTCGACGGCCAGGTTTTCGAGCCAGCCGATGCGACCGAAGCCGGCGTTGTTGAAGAGGATGTCTATTTTTCCGTAGAGGTCGAGAACGGTGTTCACCATCAGTTCGATCTCTTCGCGGTCGGCCACGTCCACCGGGACGGCGAAGGCCTCGTCGCCCTCCTGTTGGATGGCCGCGGCGAGCGCCTGCAGGCGGTCAATGCGGCGGGCGGCGAGGATCACGCTGCAGCCTTCGCGGGCGAACATCCACGCGGCGTCATGTCCGAATCCCGACGACGCGCCGGTGATGAGAACGACTTTGCCTTTGAGGGACTCTGTCATGGGGTTATTTTATCGTGATATTCGTCCACGCACATCCATGAATTTCACCGCGAAGAAAGCCCTGAAATCCCTGTTTGACGAACCGGGCCTTTTACCAACGCGCGTGATGTTCCTCGGCGAACCCGATCAGGTCTTGGATTTCCAACGCCGCGCCGTCATCCAGAATTGCGCGGCCCGCGTACCGTCCAAACATCTGGTGAACTTCGCTGAAGATGATCCCCAGGTTTGTTCGCGCAGTGCGGTCTTTGAAGGGAGTGAAGGTCAGGTCGAGGCGGCCTTCATCGTCGGTGAAGCGCCAGGGTTGCATGTAGTCGCCGGATTTGTAGTCGAAGCGCGCCGCGCCGAGTTTGTGGACGCGTCCGTTCACGATGACCGCGTTCTCGGTGGCTTTGCTCAGGTCGCCAAATCCTTGACCCAGGTTCAGCCCGATCGTCCGCCCATCGGGGAAAAATCCCGACGCGCTGGCCCAGTTCCAATAACTTTGATATTTCCACACGCCGCGTCCCCAATCGAGCGAGCCAATGCAGGTTTCAGGTTGCAGGTTTTCCAGTTGCTCGCCGTACTGGATGCGTCCCTGCGCGGTCATGCAGTTGATCTTGGTGTTGTCATAAAAACGTTTTGCGCCAATCGGGATGACGATGTTCATGGACTCGTGATTCGGCGGTTCGCGCAGGGTGATATTCGCCTGAATGCCGCGCCCGTTGTGGAACCCGGGCCAGTTGACCTTGACGCGCCGTTCGCCTCCCTCCGCTTGAAAATGGAGGGATGCCTTGTCGTTCGCGAAGGAGGCCTCGCCCGCTTCGGGATTCCGTTCGAGGCGGATTCCCTTTCCGAGCGGAATCACCAACCCCTCCTCGTGCAGTTCGCGCGTGGCGAAATCGAGGGTATACACAAAGATGTTCCCCGCGTAGCCGAGATCGGCGATCGTCGCGGAGAAGAAGCGCCTGGGTGTGAAGACCGCGTAATAGTCCCAGCGTTTGACGCGGAAGCGATGGAAGCGCGTCTTTTCGAGGTTGCAGTCCAACAACGGCTTGCGCGACCAGCCGACTTGCGCCAGTCTGCCATTTTCATCCAGCAGGGGAGAGGGTTGAGTGAGTTCGGTTTGCATGGTTTTGCCTTTCCAGATTTTTCCGCCTGGGTGATTATAAGCCCGTCCGCGCCGCGCAATAAAAATTCCTTTGGCGGAGAGGGGGGTGAGGGTGCAACCAACAAGCCCCACCTGCTCCAAGTGAGGAGGGTAAACGCGCTCACCCTATTTCCCTTCTCGTCTTGTCAACAACCTCGCTAAATTTCTACTTAATTACGGTAGAGCCATCTCTATTTGACAAGAGTTCGTCCCAGCCAGATCGTCCAAATGGGATAGAGGATAAAGGTTCCCAAATATCCAAAAAATGCAATATAGAGATACCACGGCATGGACTCCATGCTGTCCACTCCAGCGAAGATCCCCGGAATGCCGATCAAACCAACCGCCATGAACGCGCCCACGACAATTCCAAACACGACCAAGTTGTGAGGCAACGCGTCGCCGCTCAACATGGAATAACAAAACGCCGCCAGCCACAAGCCGATCAACGCGTTCCCGATTCCCGTATACCAGCCAGCCAGAACGAAATCTGTGAATCCGAAAATGATCAGGACTGACCCGATGATGGTAAAGATCGCGCCGAGCGCCGCCAGGGCGAGCCCCACCTGACTTATCCATGGCGACTTCGCGTGATGTTCGGCGTACAACATCCACGCCAGAATCACGCTTGAGATTCCGATGAGGCTGTTGAAAACATCGTTGACCTTGCCAAAGGACGGATTCACCGTAAACATCAGGGTGAGGAAGGTTATCGCAAGAATGGCTATGACGCCGACAGCGATTGCCGTCCAGCCGATGGTGGACGGTGAGAAATTGTTTGTTGTCATGTTACTCCTAAAGTTGATTGACGTATGGATAAAGTTTGCACGGGGACGGATTGTAGCATTGATTGGGAATCGTGCTGATTCAGTGTCACCTCAACTTCTACTTCCCCAAAAGAGCGCTTCGAAAATAAAGAGATGATCGCTTATCAGGCAACCTTCTCTTTTGGGAAAACTAATCCACCGTCAACGTCTTCGACAAATTCCTGGGGAAATCAGGATCGAAGCCGCGCATCACGGACATGTGATACGAGAGCAGTTGCAACGGCAACACGCCCAACAGCGCGCTGACCTGCGGGTCCGAGCGGGGAATGACGATCAGGTCGTCGCCATTGGCGCGCAGGCGGGCGTCGTCTTCGGCGATGATGATCGTTCGTGCGCCGCGCACCTTGACCTCGTTGATGCCGCTGATGATGAGCGGCACATCCTCCGGCCCGGCCACGAAGATGATCGGGAAGCCCTTGCTCACTGCGGAGAGCGGTCCGTGTTTGAACTCGGTCGAGAGCATCCCTTCGCAGTGGGCGTAGGTGATCTCTTTCAGTTTCAGCGCGCCTTCCATTGCGATGGCGAGAGTCGCGCCGTAGCCGAGACAATACAAATCGTTCCATTCGTTGATGTCTTTGGCGATAATCTCGACTTGCGGCGCGACCATTTCGAGCGTTTTGTCCATCAAGTCGGGGATCGCGTCCAGTTCGCGCGTGTCGCGTCCTGCCATTTTGTAGGCCAGGTAGAGGAAGGCCACAACCTGGTTGGTGAAGGTTTTCGTGGCGGGGACGCTGATCTCGTAGCCGCAGCACAACGGGAGGCAGAGCGAGGCGGTCTTGGTCAAGGTCGAGCCAACCACGTTTGCCAACCCGAAACACGCCATGCCGCGCGCCTCCGCCACTTCGAGCGCGTTCAACACGTCCTTGGTCTCGCCCGATTGGCTGACGAAGATTCCCACATCGTCGTAGTTCACCGTCGGCGCGTATTGTGGAATGAACTGCGGCGCTAGTACGGGGATGACCGTCCGCCCCGCGAGTTGCGCGAAGTAGACCGCGCCCACCGACGCGGCGTGATAACTCGTGCCGCATCCGATGAAATACAGATAACGCGCGTTCCTCATCTTCTCGACCAGCGTTTCGACTTCGCGGTTGCCGTTCAGCACATGCGACAACTCGCGCGCGACCTGACTCTGCTCGTGGATTTCCTTCAACATGAAATGCGGATACCCGCCCTTCTGCACCGCGTCCATCG
>CAZVAX010000011.1:0-54659 GCA_964625215.1 uncultured Anaerolineaceae bacterium
AGCGTGTCTTTTTTGTTCTGTTCATGCCTACATTTTACACTTCAATCAAGGTTTAAGTGACGAATGTCACAGTGTAGAGACGGTGGAAATGTTGAGTTACTGGAATTGCAGGTTCGCGAGGCAGGTATAATCAGCCCTCGTTATGATCAAACGACTGCTCGTCATTGCGGTTCTCTTTGCTTTGTTCGTTTCCTGCGCGCCGGCGGTTACAGAATCTCCCGCGCCGCCAACGGACGCGCCCGCGCCCACGTTTACGCCCAGCGCAACGCCAACCTCCGCCTCCACGCCGATGCCGGCCGCGTTGTGGGTGAGTCCCGCCGCTCCGCCGGATTTGGAAAACGCGCTGGCCGGTTGGGATATTCCGCGCACGCACGATCCTTCGCGCGCTACGGTCAGGCTGGAGGCGGCGCGGCCCGGCGAGGGACAGACCGCGTGGATCTACGCGCTGGTCGCGCCGTTTCCCACCTTGGCCGATGACGTCTCCAGCGCGGACGTGTTGCACGCCTGGCAGGGCGCGTCCACCGGACCCTTCGCGGGCCGTCCGCTGTGGATGACCTCCGCCACGTTGGAGGCGTTCCGCGCGGCCTTGGGCGAACCCGCTTCGGGGTCCGTGCGAACCGCATCGCGCGAGGAGTTGGTCGGTCGGATGTGGGCCGATATGCCCGCCTGGGGCATCGTCCCGTTTGAAGACATCCAGCCGAAATTTAAAGTGTTGACCGTGGACGGCCAGTCGCCCATTCGCAAAGACTTCGACGAGTCTACGTATCCTTTGCAAGTTGGCTTCGCCATCACACCTGCCAACCTTCGACCTTCGACCTTCGGCCTGCCCTCCTCCAATCGCGACGCGTCCAAATTGACCACGGTCATCCTCACCGGCACCACCGCCATGGTGGACGCGATGGCGGTGGTGATGGAGCGCAAGGGGCCGACGTATCCCGGTAAGAATATTCGCGAGTGGACGCGCCAGGCGGACATCATGCACATCAGCAACGAAGCGCCGTTCGACAAGGATTGCCCGTTTCCCAATCCGGGGAATCGCAACCTGTCCATTTTGTGCAGTCGTCCGCAATACCTCGACCTGTTGCTCGACATCGGCGCGGACGTGATCGAATTAACCGGCGAGCATTTCAACAATCGCGGCACAGCGGTCATGCTTTCCACGTTGCAAATATATCGCGACGCCGGCCTGCCTGTTTATGGCGGCGGCGCGAACGCCACCGAAGCGAAAAAGCCCTTGTTGCTGCAAAATAACGGAAACAAATTCATGTTCATCGGCTGCAACATGAAGATGGATTACTACAGCGCCATCGCCACCGATAGAATGCCCGGCGCGGCGCCGTGCGACTTTAAGTACATGACTTCGCAGATCGCGGCGTATCGCGCCCAGGGCTACCTGCCCATCGTCACGTTCCAGGACTACGAATACTACTCGCCTGAAATCCGCGGCGGCATGATGGGCCAGGATTATCGGTTTCACTTGATGGCCGACGCCGGCGCGGCAGTCGTCAGCGGCAGCCAGGGACATTACCCGCAAGTGATGGAATTCTACAACGGCGTCTTCATCCATTACGCGCTCGGCAATTTGTTCTACACCCAGATGTCGTACCCAGTCACAGATCCGGATGGCTCGGTCACCGTCACCGAACGGACGCGTTGGGAGTTCCTCGACCGT
Organism: uncultured Anaerolineaceae bacterium; assembly: GCA_964625215.1. Classification (GTDB taxonomy): domain Bacteria; phylum Chloroflexota; class Anaerolineae; order Anaerolineales; family Villigracilaceae; genus Denitrolinea. The sequence goes on from CAZVAX010000011.1 coordinate 1,673, forward strand.
CACGTCTTCTACGATGGCCGCTACCTCGGCGTCGAATTGCTGACCGCCATGCTGGAGGATTTCTCCACGCCGCGCCCGATGACTCCCGCCGAGCGCATCCACTTCCTCAATCTGTATTTTTCCTACAGCGGCTGGATGGGCGTCACGCCCACGCCGGAGCCTTCCCCAACGCTCACGCTCACCCCGCTGGCGATCCCCGCTTTTTCCGGCACGCCGCTCTGGCCGCCCTCGCCAACTGTCACACCGATGCCGTAATTCGTTGTAAAATGGAGACGGGAAACCTGCTATGACACGCAAACGCGCAACACGAACCCTCGGCATGACCCTGCCCCAATTGGGCGTTTTGGGCCTCATGTTCCTGTGCCTGATCGGAATCCTGTCGGCTGGATATGCCGGACTGAACATGATCGTCGCTTCTGCCTACAAACCGAGCGGGTTGACCACTCTCGGACCGACTGCTATCCCGCTCGATACTCCCACCCCCGGCCCCACACTGACTCCTTTCCCATCCCCCACGTTCACGGCAGTTCCGTACGAGGCGCTCATTCCCGCCGGCTGGGCCGAGTATGCCTCCGCCGCCGAACCGGGCTTGAAGATCTATCTCCCCGCGAGTTATGTTCCGCTCAAAGACAAGGATCAAGTCCTCCAGGTGACGATCTTCGACGCCAACAACGACGATGTCCGCACCGTGCTGGCCTTGCGCGATACCACCGTCAGCCCGTATTTGGTGTTCACCCGCATGTTCATCGCCAACCAGCCCATCCGCACCACGGACCTGGATGAGACCGTGGACAACGTGTTCGCCAGCCTGAAGCGCGCCGCCATCCTGATTGACCGCGACGAAATTGAGATCTACCGACTCCCGGCCCGCAAAGTCGTTTTCGATGTGAAAACGGCGGGCGGAGAGGCTGGACTGGTTATGTACGTTCTTCAGTTAGACGGCAAAAACTGGTTCATCGGATTCGTCACCCCCTACAACGAACTCTACTCCTACATGCCCCTCTTCGACCAGGCCGCGCAGACCTTCTGGTATGTGAGGCCCACGCCCACTCCCTCGCCCACTCCCACCGTACCCACCGCGACCAATACGCCGCTTCCGTAGGGCCGGGATTTCATCCCGCCCCTATGTTCTTCCTACCAGCATATACCCCCCATCCACTACAATCACCTGCCCGCGAATCATGGACGCGGCGGGCGTACACAAAAATCCCACCACGCCGGCCACCTCCTCCGGCGTGACGATTCTTCCGGCGGGCGTGTTGGCCACGGCCTTCTCGATTACCCCGGCCTCCTTGTTGACAATGTCGAAGTGTTGGATGGCATCGGTCAACACCAAGCCTGGCGACACGGCGTTGACCGCGATATTCTTCGGCGCGAGTTCCACCGCCAGGTAACGCGTCAGAGATTCGAGCGCGGCTTTCGATGCGCCGACCACTACATAGTCCGGCAGGACGCGGTTCGAGCCTCCGCTGGTGAGGCTGACAATGCTCCCTCCGCCGCGTTTCTCCATCAAGGGCGCGGCCTTCTGCGCCGCGAAGAGCAGGGCGCGGGCGTTGATGTTCATCGTCCAGTCCCAGCCTTTGGGTTTCTGTTCCAGCGCGGGACGGTTGTAGCCCGAGGCGGCGTTGTGGACGAAAATGTCCAGCCCGCCAAATTCGCGCTCTGCCTCCGCGAACAATTTCTCGATGCCCTCGATCTCGCCCACATCCGCCTTGACCGGCAACGCGCGCCGTCCCAGCGACTCGATCTCGCGGGCGGTCTGCTCGGCGGGCGCGCGGTTGCGAAAGAAGTTGACAATCACGTCCGCGCCATTGCGGGCGAAGTGCAACGCGATTGCCTTGCCGATACCCCGTCCCGATCCGGTGACGAGGGCGATCTTGTTAAAGAAGGGTAAGGTTGACATGGGTTATCCTGAGATCCACTCCACCGGCTGAAACAGGGATGGATCGAATTCGCCGCTACGCTCCGGCCCAAACCGTTTCACTTCTGCAATGACCCGTTCCAGGTCCGCGCGCAGTTTCGCCACATTGACGCCGCGGCATGCGTCCGGCCACTCGCGCAGCCACCTCATCCCCCGCGCGTAGACCTTGACCGCGCCCGCGTAATTCCCGCGCTGGACGTGCAGGTACGTCACCGCGGCTTCGAGAATCCCTTGATACAACCCGCGAATTTCCCCCGTCTCCTCGCGCCAGGCTAATTCCAGTTCCTCGTGCGCCTCGAAGTACTCGCCCGCGTTGAAGAGACGGAGACCTTCGAGGGCTTTGGGGTGGAGATGGCCGAAGCAGGGGTTCATGGAGGGGGAGTATATCATTTCAGACCCCCTCCCTACCCTCCCAAATCGAAGAGCAGACTTGGGGGAGGGCGGAAAATTCATCCTGAATGCGAAGTATTGTTTTCATAAAAACCTCTTTTCCCCTTCCCTCAATCGTGTTTGTCCGATTGGGGGAAAGCCGGGATGGGGGTTTATGCTTTCTCCTTCCTCCCTTATAATCCCCCTCATGCCCAACTACCGCATCCTCCTCACCGACGGCCTCGACGCCTCCGCCCAGGCCGTTCTCCGTTCGTGCGACGTGGACGACCGCTCCGGCATCAGCGCCGACGACCTCGCCCGCATCATCGCCGACTACGACGCGCTGATCGTGCGCGGACGCACCAAGGTGACCGCCTCCCTGCTCGACGCCGCGACCCGCCTCAAAGTGGTCGGTCGCGCCGGCGTGGGCGTAGACAACATTGACCTGGCCGCCGCGAAAGCCCACGGCGTGACCGTCGTCAACGCGCCGGTGTCCACCACCCTGGCCGTCGCCGAGCTGACCTTTGGCCTGCTCCTCGCCCTCGCGCGCGAACTCCCGCGTGCCGACGCGGGCATGAAACAAGGCGCGTGGCTCAAGAAAGAATTGGAAGGCGTGGAACTGAGCGGCAAGACGCTCGGCATCCTCGGCATGGGCCGCATTGGCGCCGAGGTAGCGCGTCGCGCCCGCGCCTTCGGGATGGAAGTCCTCGGCTACGATCCGCTCCTCACCCCCGAAGAGATTCGCGGCCGCGTGGCCGACCCCGTGGACCGCGACGAACTCCTCGCCCGCGCCGACTTCATCTCCCTGCACCTGCCGCTGACTCCCGAAACGCGCAACCTGCTCGACGCCGACCAGTTCGCGAAAATGAAGGACGGCGCGCGCATCGTCTGCGCGGCGCGCGGCGGCATCATTGACGAGTCCGCGCTGCTTGCCGCGCTGGAATCGGGTAAAATCGCCGGGGCCGCGCTGGACGTATTCGCCTCCGAACCGCCCGGCGCCACCGACCTGGTCAAGCATCCGCGTGTCATTGCCACCCCCCACATCGGCGCGCAGACCGTCGAAGCCCAGTCCCGCGCCGCCGAAGACATCGCCCGCGAAATCCTCCACGCGCTGCGCGGGGAGAAACTTCGTTGGAAAGTCGTATAGTCTGATAGTCAAATAGTCTCATAGTCGAATAGTCTAATCGCCATTCGCTCAGACGTCCTACTATGAGACCATCGGACTACAAGACTATCAGACCATCAGACTATCAGACTATCAGACTAAAAAGGATTTTCCATGCAACAAAAACTCTCCGAACTGAAATCCATCCTCGCCGAAGTCTCTGACCTCAACGCCGCCTCCAGTCTGCTCGGCTGGGACCAGCAAACCTACATGCCGCGCGCCGGCGCCGAAGCGCGCGGACAACAGATGGGCACGCTCGGCAAAATCGCCCACGAGATGTTCGTCTCCGACAAGGTAGGCAAACTGCTCGACGAACTCAAGGGCGCGTACCCCGAAGGTTCGGACGAAGCCGCCCTGGTGCGAGTCACGAAGCGGGACTTCGACAAGCAGACGCGCGTCCCGGCCGCGTTCATCGTCGAACAGGCGCAAGTCACCTCCGCCGCGAACGAAGGTTGGGTGGAGGCGCGCCAGAAGTCGGATTTCTCCATCTTCGAGCCGCACCTCGCCAAAGTGGTTGACCTCACCCGCCGCTACATTGACTTCTTCCCCAAAGCCGATCATCCCTACGATACGCTTCTCGACGACTTCGAGCCGGGCATGAAAACCGCCGAAGTTCAGTCCATCTTTGCGGAACTTCGCAAGAAGCAGGTGAAACTTTTGCAGGCCATTGCCGAAAAGAAACAGGTGGATGACTCTTTCCTGCACCTGAAATACCCCGAGGCCAAACAGCGCGCTTTCGGCGAAAAGGTCATCACCGCCTTTGGCGTGGATTGGAATGCCTTCCGCCAGGACAAATCGCCGCACCCGTTCTGCACCTCCTTCAGTATCAACGATGTGCGCATCACCACGCGCTTTAGCAAGGACTTCCTCAACCCGGCTCTCTTCGGAACCATGCACGAAACCGGCCACGGATTTTACGACGGCGGGACGAATCCCGATTACGAGCGCACTTCCCTGGCGGGCGGCGCGTCGCTCGGCGTGCACGAGTCGCAGTCGCGCATGTGGGAAAATCTCGTCGGGCGCTCGCTCCCGTTCTGGCAACACTTTTATCCGCTCCTGCAAAAGACCTTCCCCTCTCAACTCGGCGACGTCAGCCTGCGAAAATTCTACAAGGCCATCAACAAGGTGGAACCCTCCCTCATCCGCGTCGAAGCCGACGAGGCCACCTACAACATGCACATCATGTTGCGCCTCGAAATCGAGATCGCCATGGTCGAGGGCGCGGTGGCGCTCAAAGACCTGCCCGCGCTATGGAACGCGAAAATGAAAGAGTACCTCGGCATCGTCCCGCCGAACGACGCGCAGGGCGTACTGCAAGACATTCACTGGTCCTTCGCCGGCATCGGTTATTTTTCCACCTACTCGCTCGGCAACATCATCTCCGCGCAACTCTGGGAGAAGATCAACAAAGACCTCCCCAACCTCCCCGACGAGATCGCGCAAGGCAAATTCGACTCGCTCCTCGGCTGGCTGCGCGCCAACGTTCACATCCACGGGCGCAAGTACGACCCGCAGGATCTCATCCAAAAAGTGACCGGCTCGCGCATTGACCCCAAACCCTACCTGCGTTACCTCGAAACCAAATTCAGCGACGTGTACAGCCTCTAGCGCGAGTGCGTCGCACGCCGGCCCTTAGACGAAATCTCGGGGATTGGTGCGACGCACCCTCGTTGCGACACAAAAACCAGGTTTCTTCGAGAAACCTGGTTTTTGTAGAAGAACCCATGAAACCGACTCGACTCCTCATTCTCCTCCTCGCTTCCCTCCTGACCCTCGCGGGGTGCGGCCCCACGCGCGCCTCCTACCCCACGCCGATTCCCGCCGACATCCTCCCCACGGCCATCTACCAAACCGCGGTCGCGGCCAACGCCACGATGTTCGCGCTTACTCCCTCGCCCACCTTTACTTCCCTCCCCACTCTCACCTTCACCCCCGAAGCGACCTTCACCCCCACCGTTACACAAACTCCCAGCCCCGTCCCCCTCTCGCCGAACACCAAGATCTTCGTGTCCGCGCCCGGCCCGATGTCCAAAGTGGCTTCGCCTTTGCAGTTGAAGGTTGAACTGGCCGCGCCTGAAAGTCACCTGGTAGACATCAGTCTGCACGGCGAGGATGGCCGCCAAATCTACCGCGATCTATTTCGTATCATTTCCGAGCCCCCAACCATCGTTTTCCTAAATCCCAAGATCAACTTTGAGGTGCGCGCGGCGGAACTGGGCTACTTACAGATCGCCACCAAAGACCAATTTGGACGCATGGAAGCCCTCTCCACCGCCTTCCTGCTTCTTCTTCCCATCGGCCAAAGCGAAATCAATCCGCCTCCGCCCGCCGAGGAGCGCGCCAACTTCGCCATTCCCAAACCGGATGAGATTATCACAGGCGGCATGTTGCTTGTGGAGGGAACCCTGAAACCTTTCAACGACATCCCCGCCTCGGTCGCGGTCAAGGTGGAGGACGAGAATCACAATACCATCGGCGAGAGGGTGCTTACCATCACCGGCAACGAGTACGCGCCCTTCTCTATCCAATTCCCCTACAAGGTGACCGAACCCACCCTCGTTCGTCTGAGCGTTTACCAAACCGATCCGCGCGTAGACGGCATCATCTATCTCTTCAGTCAATTGGTTACACTCGCGCCGTAGGCTTGCCAAAGGGAGGGCGGACAGGTATAATGCCGCCTTGCTCGTGAACGTTGCGGGGCGTGGCTCAGCCCGGTAGAGCGCACGGTTCGGGTCCGTGAGGTCGGAGGTTCAAATCCTCTCGCCCCGACAACTTCGTTAGGACGCAGGCTAACCCGAAGCCTGCGTCAATTTTTTAAAATCCAACCATCAACACAACATCGTTGACATTCGTCCCGCTCGGCCCGGTCTTGACCAAATCCCCCAGCCCCTCGAAAAACGAATACGCGTCATTCCTCGACAAATAATCGGGCGCGCTCATCCCCAGCGACTCGGCCCGCGCGGCCGTCTCGCCCGTGACCACCGCGCCGGCCGCGTCGGAGGGGCCATCTTCGCCGTCGGTGGCAATCGAAATGAGGAGGACGTTCTCCACGCCGCGCAACGCGTCCACCGCGCCGAGGGCGAGTTCCTGGTTTCTTCCCCCGCGACCCTCGCCGCGCAAAGTGACGGTCGTCTCGCCGCCCGCGAGCAAGCAAAACGGACGCGGGCGATTTACGCCTGCCTCTTTCAACTGTTCTGCGAGTCTCTTGCCAATCTCGCGCGCTTCCCCTTGCAATCCCGATTCGATGATCTCCGCGTGGAAACCTTCCACCTCAGCCTGCTCTTTCGCGGCGCGCAGCGCCAGGTCGTTGCTGGCGATGATGTGATTTCGAACTCGCGTGAAGATGGGATCGCCGGGCTTGATGGTTTCGCGGAACTTGTAGGTCGAATTTGAAATTCGACCCGCGTGAGGCGGGTTAGAAATCCGCCCTACAACTCGCGCCGCATCTTCGATGGTTGTAGGGTCGGGGGCAGTGGGGCCGGAGGCGATGGTGTGGAGCGCGTCGCCCACCACGTCCGAGAGGATCAGGCTGAGGATACGCGCGCCGTTTGCGAGTTGCGCGAGTCCGCCGCCTTTGAGCGAATCGAGATGACGCCGGATCGTGTTGATCTCGTCAATGGTCGCGCCGCTGGCGAGCAGGTGGGAGGTGAGTGACTGTAATTCTTCGAGGGGGATAATCGGCGCGGCCAGCAGGGCCGAGCCTCCGCCGGAGATCAGGCAGAGCAGTAAGTCGTCGGGGGTGAGGCGCGAGAGGAAGTTACGCGCGGCCTGCGCGGCGGCGAGGCTGGCAGGGCCGGGGATGGGGTGGTCGCCCGAGAGAACCTCACCCGGCCAGTTGTCGAGGGGCGAAGCGTGCTTGGCGATGAGGAGCGAGTCGGTGGGCCGGGGGAGGTCGGTCAACGAGCGAGCCATTGAGAGGGAGGCTTTTCCCAATCCAAAAACGAAGACACGATCGGCGCGGGGCAGGGGGTGATCGCGCAGGAAATTTTGGACGGCGCGCGCGGGGTCGGCGGCGTCGAAGGCGGCTTGGAGGACGCGGAGAATGTTGGGGTCGCGCAGGGAGGCGGTTGTGAAGTTCACGCCTTAAGTATACCGATAGTATTTGAGGCGAAAGACCCTGCTACAGAGGGGTACTGTGGAAAATTCTATGCACTATACTGGACTTCACGATGATGTTGGAACGTTGCTTTGTTGCATACATGCTTTGTTTCGTCACTGCGAGCGAAGCGAAGCAGTCTCCCAGCCTGCAAGAAGATTGCTTCGACGCCTTCGGCGTCTCGCAATGACGGTAGAAATAGATGATTGCAACTGAGCATTGGAACGTCCAAAATCGTTGGAACTGGCGATATAATTCTTCTAACTATGAACCTGCGGCGTTCGTTCCCTGCCCTCGGTTTGATCCTGGCCCTTCTTGCCAGTCTCGCCCCCCAGTTTGCTTCGGCGGGACGGGCGGCCGGGTTGTTCGTTCCGCCCCCGCCGGACCAAGGCGCGCCGATTATGACCTGGCCCGGGCAAACGTTTCGTTTCGAGCATCTTGGCTTGGAGGAAGGTCTTTCGCAAAGCACGGTTATGGCTATCCTGCAAGACAAACAGGGATTTCTTTGGTTTGGCACCGAGGACGGTCTTAACCGCTACGACGGGTACACCTTTAAGGTTTTCAGGCCCGACCCCGATGACCTATACAGCATCAGCGACCGTTGGATTAATTCCCTGTATGAGGATCGCGATGGCCATTTGTGGATTGGAACGCAATTGGGCGGGCTTAATCGGTATGACGCGCAAACGGGGCATTTCATGCATTTCAGGCACGATCCATCCGATCCGGCCAGTTTAGCCTCCAATGCCGTCCATGCGCTTTTCCAGGCTCCGGATGGGAATCTCTGGGTTGGCACCGATGACGGCTTGGATTGGCTCGATCCTGTTTCGGGCGCGATCACCCATGTTCGCATTGTCACCGAAGAGGGCGTGTCCCTGAGCGGCGAAGCGATCCAGGTCATTTTCGGAGATTCGCGCGGCAATATTTGGATTGGCACATTCGATGAAGGCGCCATTCTGTATGAGCCTTCCAGTCATACATTCTCGCGTTTCGGCAACACGGAATTAAGTAAAAACCGCCTGTGCGGCGCCTCGGTCACTGCCATTGCCGAGACCTTCGACGGGATGATGTGGGTAGCGACTCTCAACGGCTTGACGCGCGTGTATCCCAATACCGGGCTTGTGGTTTGTCATCGCAATAATCCGGCGGATAGTAAAACGATTTCGAGCAATGCGGTTGAGGCGTTGTATGTGGACCTGGCTGGAGACTTGTGGGTCGGCACAGACCGCGGCTTGGATCAGTACCAAACCGTTTCGAATACGTTTTTGCATCTTGTTCACAGTCCCGCGATCAGCGACAGCCTCAGTACGGAAACGATCTACAGTATCTATGAAGATCGCGGCGGCGTTCTGTGGGTGGGAACCTACGGCGGCGGCATAAACAAACACGAACAGACCCAGGATCGTTTCGCGTACTTTCGTCACGACCCGGATAATTCAAACAGCCTGAGCGACAATTTTGTATTTCCGATCCACGCGGACAAGGAGGGGCGGGTGTGGGTCGGCACCTACGGCGGCGGTTTGAATCGTTTCGATCCCGCCACTGGCCTTTTTACCCGTTTCAGCAACAATCCCAGCAATCCCCGCACGTTGCCGAGCAATTACATCTGGTCCATTTTCACAGATTCCAAAGGGACGTTGTGGGTCGGCACCAGCCGGGGACTGAGTCGCCTCGACGCGTCTATCGGCGCATTCACGAACTTTTTGTATGATCCGGCCAACGCGGAAGAATCCGGCCCGAATGTAGTCTACGCGATGGCCGAGGGGGCGGATGGCGTGTTGTGGCTCGGCACCCGGGACGGGGTGGGACGATTCGACCGCGTGCAGGGCATCTTTTTGCCGGAGGCGTTTCCCAATCTTTCCAACGAAGATTCCATTGGCCGCGTCATGTCTCTGCATATCAGTCCGGCCGGGGAGTTGTGGTTTGGCACCGCCGAGAACGGTCTGTTTCGATACGATATCAAACGGCGCGCCATAAAACAATATCGGGCCGACCCCGAAACGGCGGGGAGTTTGGGTCACGATTCTGTGTTTGCCATTTATCAAGACACGCAAGGAACCCTGTGGGTGGCGACCGGCGGCGGCGGTTTGAACCGGTATGATTCCGCCGCCGATACTTTCCGCGCCTTCACCGATGAAGACGGCCTGCCGAACAATGTGGTGTATGGCATTTTGGAAGACGATCTGGGCCGATTGTGGCTTAGCACCAACTACGGCGTTTCCCGCTTCGACCCTCTCACACAAACGTTTCGCAATTACTCCGTAAGCGATGGGCTGGGAAGCATGGAATTCAATCTCAACGCCTACGCCAAAGCCCCCAACGGCGCCATGTATTTTGGTTCCATTCATGGATTGAACGCGTTCTATCCGAATCAAATTCTCGACATCGCTTACACGCCTCCCGTGGCGCTGACCTCGCTCACCTACGAGGGCAAGCCGCTTCCCTCCGAAACCACGCCGGAGACCGCCGCGAGCATTGTGTTGCGGTATCCGCAAAACTCCTTCGAGTTTGAATTTGCCGCGCTGGGCTACACCGCGACGGCGCGCAATCAATATGCTTATAAACTGGAAGGATTCGACAACGATTGGTATTTCCTCGGAAACAAGCGCATCGGACGTTACACCAACCTGCCCGGCGGTTCCTACACCCTCCTGCTCAAAGCCGCCAACAGCGACGGCGTTTGGAACGAGCATTATCTCTCCATTCCCGTCACAGTCGTCCCGCCGTTTTGGTTGACGTGGTGGTTCCGCGTCTTGCTTGGCCTGGGCGGAGTGGCGGCGGCGGTGGCGGGGTATCGTTGGCGCGTCCGCCAGATCGAGAATCGGAACGCCGAACTCGAGGCGCTCGTTCGCGCCCGCACGGCTGAGATCCAAGGTCTCTTCGAGCAGACCAAAGAGTTGGCGGTCATCGAGGAGCGTAACCGGCTTGCCCTCGAACTGCACGACAGCGCCAAGCAAAAAGCCTTTGCCGCGCTGGCGCAGTTGGGCGCCGCGCAGGGACTCTCCAAGTCCAGCCCGGCGGCGCGCAAGCATTTGAGCGAGGCGGAGACGCTCGTGGCCGAAGTGATTCAGGAACTGACATTCCTCATCCAGGAAATGTATCCGGCGGCCCTCATGGAAAAGGGACTTCCCGCCACCGTCCGCGAGTATGTGTTCGAATGGGAAAATCGCACCGGCATCCAGGCGAATGTGATCATCGAGGAGCCGCGTCCCTTGAACCTCAAAGTGGAGCAGGCGGTCTATCGCATCATCCAGGAGTCGCTGGCGAATGTCGCGCGTCATAGCCGGGCTCGACTGGTGGAGATCGAGTTATTCTACCGGCCGGGGTGTCTCTACGTGGCCATAGTGGACGACGGCTGCGGCTTCGATGTGAGTCGAAAACTGGTCGGATTGGGCTTGCGCTCGATGCGCGAGCGCGTCCAGAGTGTGGGCGGCCAGATCATCGTCGAAAGTGAACCGGGCAATGGGACGCGCGTCACCGCCCAGGTTCCGCTCTCCGCAGGGCCTTTTGTCCTGCAGAAAGGCTTTCATGAAGAGAGTCGTCTCCATTCTTATCGTTGACGATCATGAGGTTGTCCGCAATGGCATTCGTTCCTATCTGGAAACCATGTCCGATTTTCAGGTGGTTGGCGAAGCCGAATCTGGCGAGCAAGCCATTCGCATGGTCGGTGAAATGATCCCCGATGTGGTTCTGATGGACCTCATCATGCCCGGCATGGACGGCATCGAAACCACGCGCCGCGTCAAGCAGATCAGTCCGCGCACGCAGGTGGTTGTGCTTACTTCCTACCACGAAGACGCGCACATCTTTCCGGCTCTCAAGGCGGGCGCCATCTCCTATATTTTGAAGGACATGAAGATGGATAAATTGGTGGAAGCCCTGCATCGCGCCGTCCAAGGCGAGGTGACTCTCCACCCGCGCGTCGCGGCCCGCGTCTTGCAGAACATTCGCGGCGGCGAAGACGGCGACGAAGCCCAGTTGATCGCCGAATTGACCGAGCGCGAGCTCGACGTGCTAAAGTTGATCGCCAGCGGACTCTCCAACACCCAGATCGCCGAAAAACTGGTCATCAGCGAAAATACAGTCAAAGGTCACGTGAGCAACATTTTGAGCAAACTGCATCTCGCCGACCGAACGCAGGTGGCGGTCTACGCCTGGCAACGCGGGCTGGTCAATCGCAGTTCCGCTTGATCCGATTTCCTCTCTCGCTAAAAGCGCCGACAGTATGCCGGCGCTTTTTTCTTGCATTACAATTGCCCTTCGCTTCATCGTTGGGAGTCGTCCTTGTCAAACCAGTCGCCTCGATCCGCCTCGCGCGGCTACTTGATCGCCCTCACGGCCACCGTTCTCTGGTCGTCCACGGGGATCATCATCAGTTACCTCAGTCGCGCCTACGCCTTGCCCTCCCTCGTTCTTGCCTTCTGGCGCGACCTGGCCTTGTCGCTCGCGCTGTTCTTGGTCTTCCTCGTCTTTCAACCCGCCCGCTTCGCGCTTCCCGGCCAGAATCGCCGCTTCATGATTCTATTCGGCTTCATCGTCGCGGTGTTCAACAGCGCCTGGACCTTCTCCGTCGAATACAACGGCGCGGCGGTCGCCACTGTCTTCGCCTTCAGTTCGCCCGCCTTCACCGCCCTCTTAAGTCATTGGATTTTGAGCGAGAAGATCACCCTCGCAAAATTCGCCGCGATCGTCTTGAGCGTCGCTGGAATCGCCCTTGTCTCCTGCGCGTGGAATATCTCTACGTGGCAAGTCAACCCGTTGGGCATCCTCTTCGGTCTCTTTACCGGCCTGGCCTTCGCCTTCTACAACCTGATGGGAAAAACCGCCTCCAACCGCGGCGTCAATTCGTGGACGACCCTCTTCTACAGTTTTGGCGGCGCGACTCTCTTCCTGTTTCTCTTCAACCTGCTCTTCGACTTTTTCTCCGTCCGGCCTCTGCTTGGCGACATGTTCTGGCTGCGCGACTCCCTGCCCGCCTGGGGACTTCTCGTCTTTTTGGGAATCGGCCCCACGCTGGTCGGCTTCGGCCTCTACACGCTCAGCCTCGACTACTTACCGGCTACCGTCTCCAATCTGATCGCCACCCTCGAGCCTGTTCTCACCGCCATTTGGGCCTACTTCATTTTCAACGAAAGCCTGACCCTGCTCCAACTCCTTGGCGGAGGGTTGGTCTTTGGCGGGGTTCTCCTCCTGCGTCTCAAGGAGTGACCGTTAGCGACCCTTTCCACAACCTGCCGATGAGGATCGCATAAAATGCCAGCAACACCATCAAGATCCACGGCAGGTAGATCAGCGGATCGTTCAAAAAGTACGCGCCCTCGTACAGTATGGCGTCGCCGAAGACGATATAACTGACCAATCGCCAAATATCCGCCAGGGCGTACGGCAAAAAGACGACCCACAGGAACGCGGCCGCCTTTTTGTTTTCCAGCGTGCCGACCAAATATGTGAAAATCGCGATTCCAAGCGAAACCTCCCACACCATGTCGAGCCAGATGAACGCGCCAAGATACAATGCAAACCCGAGATCCAGGGCGAGGCGGGGAACATCCGCGCCGCGCTGGTTGACAGGATGAATCAGGCGGCGGAGTCCAACCCAGCCCAGCGGGATAAGCAGAATCACTTTGATGGCCGTCGCCAGTTTCATCGTCAAGGGTGAGACGCCGAGGAAGTAAACCGCCGTCTGCATAACGGAGTGGTTGTAGCCGAGGAAGGGATCGCCCGGTCCGCGCCAGGGAAAGTCGCGGCTGAGGCGGGCGAGGAAGGCAACGTAGTCGGAATACTGTCGTAAGCCGTAGTCAACGCCTCCGATGAGGATGGTCGCGCCGGCCACGAGTAGGTACGAGACGGCCGCGCCCGCCACGAGTTGCGCGAAGAAGCGGCGGCGTCCCAACAGAAGGGGCAGGGCGGCGGCAAAGGCCCAATGCGGCTTAATTGGCAGAATGACGACGCCCAACCAAAAGATTGCCCATCCCAGTTTTTCATCCAGGATCGCGTGAATGAACAAGGTTGCAACCAACGCTATGAGAATGTAAATGTTCAAATATCCCACATCGTCCCAAAAGGCGGTGAAAACCAACCACAATGGTAACAGACTGACAAGCGCCTGCGAGGCGCGCGTGAGATGGAGCCGGTTGAAGATTTGTCCCCATTTAATATACATGTATCCGTACGCCGCAAGATGAAGGAGAACGTCCAGCGTGACAAGAATCGGCAGGGGCAGGAGCAAAATCGGCATGAATATCAACGCGAACGCGGGCGAGTATGGGTAATGCGTTTCGAGATGCTCCAACGAACCTTTGAGATATAAATCCTCGCGCGCTGAAAAGTGACGTGCCGCATTGATATAGATTTGCAGATCCGAGGCCACTTGTCCCTCCGGCGCGCTGACCGCCGCCGAAGTCATGTCTGCCAGCACGTATGCCTGCACAGCCAGTCGCAACACCGCATAGACCAGCGCGGCGACGGTCAGGATGCGGAACGATCTCGAAAAATTCCATTTGGCTCGTATCTCGGTCATCAGGGTCTCTCCTTGCTTGTTATGAACTCAATTATCCATCCATCTCTCACGACGAACTTTACACTTTTGTTAATCTACGTTTTGCAAGCCAGCCCAGCCTTCCGAAGTAAAATACCCATGTGGCAAGTCCTTCCGTCCCGCGCCTTACAATTCGAACAGTCAATACCATCCATGCCATCCCGCCGGCGGAGTGGGATGCGCTTTCCTCGGGCCGACCTTTTCAAAGCCATCATTGGTATCAATTTGGGGAACGCGTCATGCGCGATTGCGAACCGGTCTATCTGCTCGCTTATCGCGACGACGCCCTGATCGGACGCGCTTCCCTATGGGTTATTCGCAACGAGCCGCTTCCCATCGGACCCGGAGTCGGGCGCGCCGTTGTCCAGGCGTTTCTGCGCTACCGGCCTTTGCTCATCTGCCGCTCACCCTTATCCAACGCTTCGGGGTTGATCCTGCCGCCCGAACCGTCTCGCGCCGAAACGCTCCGAGCCATAGCCGAGTCCGCTCTGGCCGCGAGCAAACAGCGGCGATGTTCCTTCCTGCTATTCGACTTTTTGAGCGCCGAGGAGAGCCGCCGTTGGCCCGAAGGATTTTCCCTGTTCACGGTTTCCGATCCCGGCATGAGGATGCAAAATCGCTGGCCGAGCCTCGAAGCTTATCTCGCCGACGGAAATAAAAAGGACCGCCAGCATTACAAACGGACCCTGCGCGAGGCGGCGAAACTTGGCGTTACAATAGAAAAGCGGACGCGCGTCGAAGATGTTCCCGCCGCGTTGGACTTGATCCAGAAAGTGGATCGTCGCTACAAAAACGCCCCCCATCCGTGGATGCGCGGTCTGCTGGAGAATCTTGAAATGGCAAACGGCGCCTGGCTGGAGGCCCGGCAGAACGGAAGGCTAGTCGGCTGCGGGGCGTCGTTCGAAGATAACGAAGCCCAGCTTGCCACCGCGCTCGGCCTGGAGGAAGATATCCCTTATGCGTATTTGTTGCTGACCTACGCCAGCCTGGAGGAGGCTATCCAAAAGCGCGTCCGCGTTCTGCGGTGGGGCAGCGGCGCGTACGAGGTGAAGAAGCAGTTGGGCTTCGAGACCGAGGATAACGCGCATATCAGATTTTCCTCGCGGTACGCTTTGTTCAATTACTTGGCCAAAATATTTTCTTAAGAAGAAGTATATCCCGAATTTTATGAACCCTCACTCTTCCCTCGCGGAATTTTTGGAACTCCCAACCGAAGAGGTTGCCAAATTAGTACGCGTCTCCGGTTCGAAAGTGGTCGTATTCCCAATCAACGGGACGCGCCGCTGGTTTACGCTTGAGTATGGGGACCGGAAGTGGGATGATCCGATCACGGCGTACATAGACATTGTATCCAAGCGTCATATTGAAATCTACAAACTCTTTTTCGATCATGGCGTTGACACGTTGATCACGCCGGTCATCGGTCCGGAGATTCTTGCCACCCGAGATTCCTACATGCAGAAAATCGGCGCGGACGGCTTGGCGCGCATTCCCACGCATCCGGATTTTCTGTCGTTTTACGAACAATATGGCGTACGCGCCCGGTTTTACGGGGAATATCGCAAGTACCTCGTCAACACCCCGTACGAGCAATTAGCGGTTCTCTTTGATGGGCTAATCGGGACCACGCGACACAACGTCCGCTCGCGCTTGTTCTTCGGCGCATTTGCCGACAACCTGGGGGCAACGCAGGCGGTGGCCGAACTGGCCGTGAACTATTTCAAGGAAAACAACGCTATTCCCACACGTAAGGAGATCGTAGAAATGTATTACGGCGAGTACGTGGACAAGGCCGACATTTTCATTGGCTTCGACCGTTTTGCGGCGTTCGATTACCCTTTGATCAATTGGGGCGAGGAGGATTTGTATTTTACAGTTAGCCCTTCGCTCTATATGACCGAGAAACAATTGCGCGTCATCCTCTACGATCACTTGTATACCCGCCGCGCGCCTGAGCGCGAATATGAAACGTTCACGCGCGAAGAGATGTCGGATATCAAGACCTATTATCGAAGCAATGTTGATACGAGTCTCGGAGTCGGCGAAATCTATTGCGGTCTTTGGACTCCCCAATTTAGCCATTCAGGAAAACAACAATGATCTCACCAAGCGAACTGCTCCAACAAGTCGAAGATCTTTTGTGCAAAACCGGCTCCAGCGTTATGTCCAGCTTGGCGTACGATACCTCTTGGGCAGCGCGCATGTCCGAGATTGACCGTGAATTAGGTAATCAGGCTTTGGAATGGTTGTCTGAAAACCAGTTGTCGGACGGGTCTTGGGGAACGAAGGAACCCATGTACTATCACGACCGAGTCATCAGCACGTTGGCGGCTATGATCGCGCTCACGAAGAAGGGCCGAAGAACGATGGATAAACGATCCATCGAATCCGGCTTGTACGCGTTGGAGCGTATCACGGAGGGCGCGACGCAAGGCTTGTTGACCGATCCGAATGGCGCCACTGTTGGATTTGAGATGATCGTTCCCACCCTGGTCGCCGAGGCGGAGCAATTAGGCATCATCAAAAAGCAAGGCGAACGGGTGTTGGGTCGCATCGCCAAAATGAGGGAAGCGAAGATGGCGCGCATCAAGGGGAAGTTGATCAATAAATATATTACGACGGCGTTCTCCGCGGAAATGGTCGGCAGGGAAGGACTTGAAAAACTGGATATCGCCAATCTGCAAGAAGCCAACGGTTCGGTTGGGCATAGTCCTGCCGCCACCGCTTTTTATATGCTTGAAATCAACGCCGGCGACTCGAAAGCCCTGAGCTATTTAAAGTCCGCCATGAAGTCCGATGGCGGCTTTTGCGACCTGTATCCTTTCGAGGCGTTTGAACGGGCATATGTATTATGGAATCTGTTATTGGTGGATAACTGGAATGAAACCATTCGCGCCTTGATAGGCTCGCATTTGGATTATCTCCACAAGGCGTGGACACCTGGAAAGGGCATTAGTTACTCGGCCCTATCCTGTGTGCCGATTGACGCCGACGATACCATCTACGCGTACGATATGCTCAAGAGTCATGGCTACGATGTGGATATTGAAGCGGTCCTCGCTCTCGAAGAGGAGGATCACTTTCGTTGTTACGAACTCGAGGTGGGTCTTTCCCCCAGCGTCAATATCCACGCCATGCATATGCTTCTCAAGCATGGTTATGACCCGGCGCATCCTACCATCAAAAAACTTCTGCGTTACTTGGAGAGTGTTAAAATAGGCGACGCATATTGGTCCGATAAATGGCATTCGTCGCCCTACTATTCGACGACGCACTACATTATTGCCTGCGCCGGTTATCAAACTCACCAGGCGGCCGCCAGCATTGAGTGGCTCCTCCATAACCAAAACCCGGACGGTTCGTGGGGCTTCTTCATGCCTACGGCGGAGGAGACGGCGGAATGTCTTCAGGCGTTATGTATTTTGGAGAAAAAGACCGGCAAGAACTATAGCGACGCGATCGAGAAGGGACGGGCCTGGCTCGAAAACCATTTGGGCGCCCCTTATCCTCCTTTATGGATCGGGAAGGGATTATACTGTCCGGAATTGATTGTGCGTTCCACGATATTAAGCGCCATAACGTTGGTCGCCAACCGATAGCGAGCGCGCAACTATGACTTCATTTGGTCGACTGAAACTGGCATTCGGTCGTTTTCTGGAAGTCCAATCTTCGGACCCAGACGACGCGCGCCAGCGCAGGATTCTGAACATCATCCTTTCGCTTATGGGGGCGCTGGGATTTATTACGCTGTTCCTTGGTTCCGCTCTGGTTCTTACGGGGGTGTTGCCGATGAAAGACGCTCCCTCGATTCTTACCCCTTCGTTTTCGATGGCGTTAGGCTCGACCGTTATTTATATAATAAACCGCTATCGTTCAGGCGTCATTGCTGGAACACTGTTCATACTCCTGGTGATGTTCGCCATTTTCTTTGCCGACTCATACACGGAGTTGTCGGTTGGACGCAGCGTTTTCCTGTTCGTGCTTCCCATAATTGTTTCAAGTTTCTTGCTGGGTTCGCGATCCACCTTTGTGTTTTATATTCTCAGCTCGATTGAGTTGGCGATTGTCAACGCTCTCGCCGGCGGTAAGGCGTATGATCCTTTCTTTTCTTATGTCGCCTTCTTTCTGGTCGCGTTCATTTCCTGGCTCTCCTCGCGCGGGTTGGAACAAGCGTTGCGTGACCTGCGCCAGATCAACGCCGAACTCGACCAGCGCGTAGAGGAGCGCACGCGTGAACTGTCCGCGGCGCTGGCTCGTGAATTGGCCGAGGCCGGAAGGAGTCAGGCGATTCTCGAGGGTATCGCGGACGGCGTTGTCGTGTTCGATCCAAACGGGCGTTCGATTGTAGTGAATCCCTCCCTGGTGCTTCTGCTGGATCTGTCGGTGGACCAACTTAAAGGCGTGACCATGGAGACGATCCTCGAGATTGGAAGAGTCAGCCCGCAGGAACGCGGGACGATCCTGGCGATGTTGGGGAATCCCAGCATGGACAAATCCAGTGTGCGGCTGCGGTGGGGCAGGCGCACCTTGCTCGTCAACGCGGCGCAGGTTGTCACGGGATTGGGCGCGTTGATCGGCACTGTGGCGGTCTTCCGCGACTTTACCCACGAAGCCGAGATCGAACAGATGAAAAGCACCTTCGTGGGCATGGTGTCGCATGAATTGCGGACCCCCCTGAACGCCATCATCGGCTACGCCGAAATGATGCGCGAGACTGTCTACGGTCCCATCGCGCCGCGCCAGGTGTCGATCATGGAGCGAATCGAAAACAGCAGCCGCCGGTTGTTGGCGCTGGTGAGCGACTTGCTCGACCAGGCGCAAATCGAAGCCGGACGGATGAAGATTCACAATGCTGAATTCAAACTGGCGGACCTGCTCGAATCGGCGCGCTCACTGATGGACAAACAGATCGCCGATAAGGGTCTGATTCTAAAAATCAGTATTATGCCCGATATGCCCGCCCTGGTGATGGGCGACGCCCAGCGTCTGCAGCAGATCTTTCTTAATCTGATAGGAAATGCCGCCAAGTTTACAGTGAGGGGCGAGATTGGGGTGCATGTATATCGGGCGAGCGAGAGCCACTGGGGGTTCCGCGTGAGCGATACGGGACCTGGAATCCCGTCGGAAGCGCAGGAATATGTGTTCGATACATTCCGCCAGGTGGAAGGAGTGACCACCCGCGAGCATGGCGGAATCGGCCTGGGATTGGCGATTGTAAAGAGTTTAGTAGGATTAATGGGCGGTCAAATAAAGCTGTCCAGCGAAATCGGGCGAGGCACAACATTCACTGTCATGCTGCCATTTGAACCTCCAAAGGAGAAACCATGAAAGAACCGCTGGCCTTGATTGTCGAGGACGATGAGGATATCAACGAGATTTTCCGGGAAGCGCTCGCGGCCGCGGGCTTTGCCACCGAGGTCGCGCGCGATGGACAGGCCGCCCTGGAGTTCCTGGAGAAATCCGTTCCTTACATCGTAATCCTCGACCTGCACTTGCCGAATGCTTCCGGGGAAACCATCCTGAAGAAAATTCGTTCCTCGCCGAAAATGCAATCTGTCCGGGTGGTGATTACCACCGCCGACGCGGTCGCCGCGGAATTCCTTCGTCCCCAGGCTGATTTTGTGATGGTCAAGCCGATCAGTTACATTCAATTGCGCGACCTGACCAAGCGATTGAATCCCAACAATCAAACCAAGCGATATAAGACGCTCTCGCCGGAGGAGGAAGCGTAGCCGCCGCTCGACCGTTCCGTTGTTTTTTTCGATGATTCAGATGAACCATGGAAAAGTCAAAATTCTTCCCAGCAAACATACTCGTTGTGGATGATGTGCCAGACAATCTTGAGATTTTGAAAGATTTGCTGACATTTCATGGGTATTCGGTTGCCACCGCCACGAATGGGGAAGAGGCGTTGTCGAGCGTTCGCGAAAACCCCCCGGACCTGATCCTGCTGGACATCATCATGCCTCGTATGGATGGATTCGAGGTATGCGCCCATCTGAAGGCCGAGGATGCCACCCGAAGCATTCCTGTTATTTTCGTCAGTTCGCTGGTGGATGTGCAAAACACTGTGAAGGGATTTCAAGTGGGCGGGGCGGATTATATTACCAAGCCCTACCAACAAGCGGAGGTGTTGGCGCGCATCTACATGCATGTCGCCACGCTTCGCCTGCAAAGGCAATTGGAGGAACAAAACTCCAAACTGGAGCAAATGGCGAATACAGATTTTCTGACCGGCGTCAACAACCGGCGGCATTTTTTCAATGTGGCGGAATCGGAATTCAATGCGGCGCTTCGCAAAAACATACCCGTCTCGGTCACCTTATTCGACGTGGATTACTATAAAAATGTGAACGACACGGCCGGCCACCTTGTGGGCGACGCCGTTCTAAGCAATCTTGCAAAATTCATCTTCTCTCACGTCCGGTCGCAGGATGTGATGGCGCGCTACGGCGGCGACGAGTTCGTGGTTCTTCACCCCTCCCTCGACAAGCACGGCGCGTACAGAATCGCAGACACAGTCCGCAAGCGCGTCGAGGAAAACACCTTTCTAAGCGAGGATCGCGAGATTCGCCTCACGATCAGCGCGGGGGTGGAGGATACGCTGGGATGTTCGGACGATTCCTGTTTCGACGACGTGTTGAGCCGCGCCGACCGCGCGCTCTACCTTGCCAAGCGCGCGGGACGAAACAAGGTGGTGGTGTACCAGGAATGACCGCGCGACATCATCGAGACGAAACACAACGCCCGCCCCCGGACATGAACCCGAGGGCGGACGTTTGCTTCTTTCTTGACCCGAGGCGGGTTACTCATAGGCCAGCGTATCGCGGACGGTGAGGCGGGAAGCCCTGCGCGCCGGGAGCGCGCTGGCGATGGTGGAAATGACGATGGTGACGATCAGCCACATAACGATGCCGGTCACGCCGTAGACCGCGTTCATGGGGGTGGTAAGCAAGGCCACGCCCACGCCATAGCATAGAATGTACGTGATGGGGAGAGAGAAGAAGATGCTGATCGCCCAACTTAAGATGCCGATCACCATGCCTTCCACGATGACGATGCTCTGGATGTTGCCGTTCGACGCGCCGATGGCGCGCATGACGCCAATCTCGCGCGTGCGTTCCAGCACGTTGATGCTCATCGTCCCGGCCAGGCCGAGTCCGCCCACGATGGCGATCAGGGTGGCCATCACCAACATCATGTAGATCAGGATGTCAGTTTGCGACTTTTGCTGGGTTACGAATTCCGCGCCCAGCCCAACCGTGTTGACCTGCACGCCGCGCTCCTCATAGAGGGCTTTGATCTGTTCGCTGACTCGACTCTGGAAGGCCTCGTCGTGCTGGTCGGTAAGGATGCGCAGGGAGTAGACCTGGCCGGGGCGGTGGATCAACTCGCTCAGGTATTCATAGTTGACGTAGAGCAACGGCGGGTTGACGTTGCCCACGATGGTGTAGATGCCGACCACGTGCCACTGGGTCTCCCTGCCATCCAATTCCACTGTGAGCCAATCGCCGACTTTGGTGTCGGGAAATTTGATGAGGAAGTGATTGCCAATGACCACCGCGTTCTCATCGCCGGGCTGGAGCCAGCGACCGGCGATGATGACCGGGTCAATCAACGTTGAGTCGGAGGGCGGCGCGACGAAGGCGATCTGTGTGCCAGAGTCCTCCGCGTTGACTTTGTAGGTGCCTTCGGCCTCCGTCCAACCTTCCACGCTCGACACGCCGGGGATGGCCTGCGCGAGAGGCGCGACCTCGTCGTAGCGGTAGTAGCGCGGGAAGGAGACGTTGATGTCCGCGAGAATGTAGCCTTGGATATCTTTGATGGTCTGATCGAAGGACTCCTGTAAATTGTAGACGCCGATGAAGATCGCGCCGCCGAGGATGAGCGTGAAGAGAGTCAGCGCGAGGCGGAACTTGCGGCGGAACACGTTGCGGAGGGAGAGTCGGATCGGGCGGGGAATCAGGACCGAGGTCCGCGCGACGCGTTTGTCTTTCGGGGTCGCGTTGCCGCCGATGCCGTAGTCGCTGATCGCCTCGCGGACGGTGATCCGCACGCTGTTCCAGATCGGGTACATGGCGGCCAGCAGAGGCACGAGCAGCGCCACGATGGCTTGTTGCGCGATCACGTCGGGGTAGGAGACGTGCGGCAGCGGCGTGACGTTGATGAAGTTCGCCATGCCCGCGCCGATGTTTTTGGTGGCGCCGTTGGCGAGCGGGATCGCGAGGGCCAGCGCGCCCGCGCCGAACGCGAGGATCAAGACCATGTACATCAGCGAAATCTGCCCGGTCTTCGCGCCGACGGATTTCATGATTCCGATCTGGCGCGTCTGTTGCGTCATCAGCGCGGTGATGGTGTTGATGACGAGGAAGGCGCTGAGCAGCACGGTCATGTAGCCGAGCGCGCCGAGCAAAAAGAACACGCCCTGCATGATGCTCCACGCGAAGTGGTGGCCGGGCTGGTACACGTTCACAAAATAGACGGTCGCGCCGGCGCGCTCGATGCGGTCGGCCACCGCCTGCGACACGGCGGTGACGTGAACCGCGTCGGTGGGATTTTCGGCTACGCTCACCGCGAGTTGATCGTAATTATCCGGGCCGCCGAGCCAATCGAACGTTTCGTGGTTGACGTAGACGGTCGCCATGCGCGCCAGCGTGTAGGGCGGCGCGGTCACGTCGTGGGCGTAGCCGGCCACGCGCAGTTCGCGGCGTTTGCCGTTCGAGAGTTTGATCACGAGCGCGTCGCCGGTTTTGTATCCAAGCGGCAGGGCCGAGGAGTCGATCAGCGCTTCCTCGTCGCCGAAGGTCGGCAAGGATAAATCGCCGGGCGCCGGTTTGATCAGGTTCACGGTTTGCGCGCCGGGGTTTTCGAGCAGGGTGATTCGCACGTCGAGATTTTCCTCGCCGGGGCGAATCAAATACGCGCTGATCTGCGACAATCCCTCGGCCGCGTCCACGCCTGGAATTTCGCGCGCCATCCGCACCATGTCGTCGCTGATCGGGTAGGCGTACACCGTCCCCTCCGAGGGCTGCGAGGAGAGGTAATCGCTGTCCAGGCTGTCGAGGATGTAGTGATTCATGCCGCCGGTGAAACCGACTGCGAAGGTCCCGACCATGATGGTCAATACGGTGAGAAAAGTGCGCGACTTGTTGCCCCAAAAGTCGGCCCAGATCTTTTTCCAACGACTCGGGATCATGACGACGCTCCCCGCAATCGGACATTTTCCGCCTCGTTGCGAGCGGCCATCTGACGCAACGCCTCACGCGTGACCTCGGACTGGCTCAGCAACTCCGCGAGTTTGTCGTAGCCCAAAACGAGGACTTCCACCGCCCCGGCTTCGGAGGCGCGCACCGAGGCGTGACGTTTGCGCTCGTGGAAGAAGGCCATTTCGCCAAAGACCTTGCCCGGCCCGAGCTGCAACGCCACCACGTCCGATTGCCCTTCGCGCGGCAACACCACCTCGACGGTTCCCTTGACCACGATGTAGAACGTGTCGGCGCTCGTCCCTTCGGAGAGGATCAGGCTTCCGGCTTTGAAGGTTTGCACTTCTGCATTGCGGGCGGCCCACAACATTTGATCCTGCGCGAGGGTGGGCATGGCTTGCGCGACGTATTCGTTGACGATCTCTCCGTCCGCGATCAGGGCGGTGCGATGGGCGCGCTTGGCCAGCGCGCTATCGTGGGTGACGACGATGATGGTCTTGCCCTGGTCAACGAGATTGTGGAAGAGGGCGAAGACGCTGTCGGCGGTTTTCGAGTCGAGGTTGCCGGTCGGTTCGTCCGCGATGACCACGGGCGGATCGTTTGCCAGAGCGCGGGCAATGGCGACGCGTTGCTGTTGGCCGCCGGAGAGGGCGGTGGGAAGTTTGTAGGCGTGATCTTTCAGATCCACCAAGTCGAGCAATTCGAGGGCGCGCTTGTGACGCTGCCAGATGGGGTACGTGCGGCAGAAGTCCATCGGTAGCATGATGTTTTCGATGACCGAGATGGTGGGCAGGAGTTGGAAGAATTGGAAGACGATGCCCAAATTCTTGCCGCGCCAGCGCGCCATT
The DNA here is from genome assembly GCA_964625215.1 of uncultured Anaerolineaceae bacterium. Lineage (GTDB taxonomy): Bacteria > Chloroflexota > Anaerolineae > Anaerolineales > Villigracilaceae > Denitrolinea. The sequence continues at coordinate 25,813 of CAZVAX010000011.1, forward strand.
TTGTTCTCTTTCAAGGTATGCACGGGCGTGCCATTGACAAACACCTCGCCGCTGGTGGGACGGTCTATGCCGGTGATCATGTTGAGCAGGGTGGACTTGCCGCTGCCCGATTTGCCGATGATGCTGACGAACTCGCCGGCGTCGATCTGCAAGTCCACGCTGTTGAGGGCGTGATAATCGCCGACGGCGGTCTTGTAGAATTTATGCACATCGTGCAGGTGGATCATGGACTCGCCGCCGTTGGTTTGGGTGGGTTTGGAGGAGAAGAGGGACATGGAACCTCAATCTTTTGGACACGGATTTCACGGATTGCGCGGATAAACACGGAATTATTTTAAAAAAATCCGTGCAAATCCGTCATATCCGCGTAATCCGTGTACCGTATTGAATTACTCAAACTTCACTTCGGCGGTCATGCCCCAGCGCATGAGGGGATCGGTCTCGGTGAGCAGGATGGTGACTTCGTACACGATGTCGCCCTGGCTCTCGGCGTAGGTCTGAGAGATGAAGAGGATGTTGCCGTTGAATTCCTTGCCGGCGAGCGCGTCGAGGATAATTGTGACGGGTTGGCCTTCGCCCAGTTTCACCACGTCAATCTCGGTCAGGTCGGTGGTTTTCACGACCCAGGCCGAGAGGTCGGCGAGCGTGATCACGGCCTGGCCGGCGTTGGCGTATTCGCCGACTTTCAAGTTCAGGCTGGTGATCGTCCCGGCGAAGGGGGCGCGCAGTTCGGCGTTGGCAAGGACGGCCAGACGCGCGATGGCGTGCTCGGAGGTGTTGGGATCGTTCAGGAGGGCCAGGTCCGCTTGGGCGTCCGCGAGACGCGTTTGCGCGAATTCGAGGGCGGTGGTCAGGTCGAGCCACTGGATGGCCTTGCGATATTTCGACCAGGCGTCGTCGAGACGGTCTTTGAAGTCTTTGCGGGTGGGATTGTTGACAGCATAATCTTCATACGGTTCAAAGGCGGCGCGGGCTTCGTTGACCTTTTTGATGGCGGCCTCAACCGCTTCGTTGGGAGTCAGACCGTCGAACTCGGTGGGGACATCAAAGTTATCGAGGTCATACTGAGCCTGACGGACGGCGTCGTAGGCGTCGTTCACTGCCTCGACGGTAGCGCGACGGGCCTCTTCGATGGTTTGGGTGGCGGGACCTTCAAGCCGGGCAATGACCTGACCGGGCTTCACCTGGTCGCCTTCCTTGACGAGCACCTCGGTCACGAGTCCGCTGCCGCTGAGGGCGAGGTCGGCAAAATGGACGGGTTCGAGCCGGCCATCGGTGACGATGGTGGTGTCGGCGAGGACGGTGGGAATGAGGGTGGCTTCGGGGGTGGGGCTGGCGCCGCTGGGCATGGCGCAGGCCGTGAGAAGCAGGCTGAGGGCGATGAGGGCGCTGAAAATTTTGAACTTGTTCATGGATGGGTCTCCTGGGATAGGACTTTCCCGCCGGGGATGGCGTTGTCATACTCTACGCAGTTTCGTTCGTGGAGTTGCAAGGATTGTTATTGTAGGGGAAACAGAACCATCTTTCAAGTGATTTCCGTCCCGCGTTGCTTCCTGGTTTACCATTTCCCTGAGGCTTGACTTTCCCTCGATTATTTTGTATCGTTCAATTCGACAAAGCGTAACATTCGAGACTTCCGAAGCCCGAGAGACTTCCAAAATATTGTTTAATCCCAAAAAATGTTAGGATATTTGGGAATCCTTCCTGAGCAGATCTTCGATTTGGAAGTAACAAGCCGTCCTTTCACTGGGACGGCTTGTTCAAATTAGAAATCTTCATCATCCTCATCGGTGTCATAAAATCCCATTTGCTCGCCAATTTGTCTCTTGCTGGGCTTTGGACTGATTTCTTCAAGAATCTTCGCGGGATCGGTGATGTTTTGGTTGATGAAGTCCAGGAGTTCTTCCAAGTCTTTGAATTTCCTGTGGATCAGATTTCCAGTTTCTACTTCGAGAGTAATTTCAAAGTTGTTAATTTTCGGATTTGCAGGCAACGGTTGGAGCAGCGCGTCCAACGCTTTTCGAATGAGTTCTTGTCCATTGGTAACATTTCCATCTACATCAATTCTTTGAAATTTAAGCCATTGCACGGCTAACTTGGCTAATTCACCTGTTGCTTTCATTTCGATCAAGAAATCGTCAAACATGTCTACATATCGCTCTGGGAAACGGCTACGAATTTGACGGGCGTTCAAATTGAAAGTATTTTTTCCAAGCGTCTTATCCAAATAAGGCTGAATTGAGTTGTAGACTTCCTCATCAGTTGCAATCAAAATCATTTCTATTCCTCCGCCCTCGTTTCGCAACAAAACTCGAACGCCTTCATTCCAATATCCTGCAAGAATTGCAGCCGCACCTCTGACGGTTGGATAGTTTTTTCTTACTTCACGCAATTGGAGAATCCAAGCACCTTTATCGCTCCAATGACGTCCGTCCTTTAACCATTTGGTTTCAAGCAAGGCAACAGGATCGTCGGAATCTATTGGGGCAACAACTGTATCAAGTTGCCTTTTTATTCCTCCAGGCATGGTAAGAGTCAATAGTTTTCTTCCTTCTTCTGGTCTCAGCAGAATGAAGGTAGGGTGTTTCTTCTTCAAGTGCGCTCTTATTAATCTGATGACGGCATTTTCAAGCGCTTCACCGATTATTTGCCCAACATGACTTATTCTGCCGTGTTGTTTGTTGTCTGCCATGATGCCCTCATTTGCTTAAGATGACGATGCTTTCGCGCAGGGGCACAGTATGCCTCTGTGGATTTGCTTTCCATTTATCTCCGCGCGTTCTAAGAATTTCTATTTCGTAAGAGTCGAAACCGACAGAAATCCCTATGTCGCCAATGAGTTTGTCCGTGGGAATGTGAACGCCGTAAGGCGCAGAATCACCAAGAACAAACAAAGCCTTTGAACCTGGCCGTAGGACACGCGACACATCCTTGACAATTTGATACATGTCGTTGAAGTAACCTGCGACCATCAAATCATAACTTTTCTTCCCGCCTTTGGTTTTTCGAATGTTCATCAATTGACTTACCGATTCCTCGATAAAGTCTGTGATTAGTGGACAATCCTTTTTGAAATCGTCAAGAATCTCATACCGCGAATCAGATCGGTTGATCTGCGTTGTGGCAGAAGTCATTAATTGAGTTCGTATCTTCTCGCTGATTTCTCCCCAGGACTTCGCTTCACCCCAAAAATATAGTTCCAGCCTAGTTCTATCTGCATAATCGAAGTTATTCAAGTATGGCGGCGATGTAAATACATGGTCTACCGACTTGTCTGCGATAAACTCTTTAGTGTTTCGAGAATCGCCGTTTATCAACAAATGCGTTGACTCTTGAGATCTTCCACTTGACCAAACTTTGATTGCCCGAATATCACCAAGCATTTGATTGGCGAGCAATAAAAATTCAGTCAGAACATCTTTATCAACGGATGTGATTTTCTTCTTGTTTGGTGCGATATAAGGCCATCCAGTAGCCGCAACAGAAACGCTCCTGAGCATGGCAGTTATTACAACAAAGAAGAATTCCTTGCTTCCATTATTTCCTAGATTTTCATTAGCCAATTCTCTAAGCGCCCACAAGTCGTAAATGGTCTTTTCTTCGTAGCACTTCAAAATCAATTCTGGAAATTCGCTAGCCAGTTTCTTTTTTTGCAACGCCTTCGACTTAATGGCTAATTGGGAATCAGCTAAATTAGAAAATTTTCGAATTGCTTTTTCATCAACATCCCAATTAAGTTTTGCACGCGCAATACGATGCACAAAGGGATGCGCCTCTGTGCCAACTGAATTTATACCCAATGTCTTTGCAACAAGATTTGTGGTGCCTGAGCCCATGAATGGATCATAGATCGTATTTCCGCGACCAATGTTGAACCGTTCAATTGAATGCTCGACGGCCTTATATGAAAATCCAGCAGGATAAGTAAACCATCTGTGTACAGGGGCTCTTAGACTGTCTTTGAAGGTTCCCCATTCGGACTGCCTTTTTTTCTCGATGATTTCTACCTTTGGTTCATAAAACGCAAGCGCTAATTGAGTGGACATGATGCAATTGTACCCCAATTGAGGATTATGCTCAATTGTTCTAAAAATACTGCGCGTTTTCAACGGGGAAGATGGAGGTGGTCAATGGTAGTGACCTCAAAATAAAACACGCAGACAACTTTCTCATAGGAGCCATGTCTGCGTGTTTACCTCTCTACCCTCCCCCCGGCGCCCTCCACTCCGCCACCACCTCCAACTCGCCCGCCAAAAATTGCCGCCGCGTTTCGGAGCGCATGATCTTGCCGCTGGAGGTCTTGGGGATGGAGGATTTTTTGATGAGGATGACCGCGCTGGCGCGGATGCCGTGCTCGCGCGCCACGTCCGCGCGGATGGTTTTGATGACCTCGTTCCAGTCTACGCCGGGGAGTTCGCGGCGCTGGACTTCGTGGACCACCACCAATTGCTCCGCGCCTCCGGCTTTGACCGCGAAGGCCGCGCCGCCTCCCTGCCGCAAACCGGGATGTACGTTCTCGACCGTCATCTCTACATCCTGGGGGTAGTAGTTGCGGCCGCGCACGATGAGCAAATCTTTCAAGCGGCCGGTGACGTACACGTGACCCTCGTGCAGAAAGCCCAGGTCGCCGGTGCGGAGGTAGGGGCCTTCGCCCGTCCCTTCGATGTGCGCGCCGAAGGTGTGGGCGGTCTCTTCGGGACGGTTCCAGTAGCCCTCGCCCACGCTGTCGCCGCGCACCCAAATCTCGCCGACCTCGTCCAAGGCGCAACGATGCTTGGTGTGCGGGTCCACGATGGCGATCTCGTAGTCCACCAGCGGCGCGCCGGAACTGACCGGCTCGACGAATTCCTTCGGGTCGGTTGAGTCGCTGGGGATGAGCCGGCCCTGCTCGAAGTCCGCGCGGCGGACGCGATGAACGATGGTTTTCGGCGCGCCGGAATAGAAAGAGATCACGAGCGTCGTCTCGGCCATGCCGTAGCAAGGGGAGAGTGAGGTGGGATCGAATCCAAACGGGGCGAACTTCTCGGCGAAGCGCGCCTGCGTCTCGGCCCGCACCGGCTCGGCGCTGTTGTAGGCGATCTTCCAACTGGAGAGGTCGAGCCCCTCGCATTTCTCCAACGGAATTTTGCTGACGCACAACTCGTAGGCAAAATTCGGCCCGCCGCTGGCCGTGATGTTGAATTTCTGAATCCCGCGCAGCCAGTTGAGCGGACTCTGCATGAACTGGATCGGCGTCATCAAAATCGAGGGTGTGCGATCCATCGGTGTGAGGAACGTGCCGATGAGCAGACCCATATCGTGGAAGAGCGGCGTCCAGGTGAGGGCGGTCGAGTCGTCGCGCGAATATTCGCCTCTCCGCGTGCGCGTTTCGTGCAGGGCGTGCATCTGGTGCGAGAAGTTGCGAAAACTGATGATGACACCTTTGGGAATGTTGGTGGAGCCGGAGGTGTATTGCATGAAGGCGATATCTTCCGGCTTGACGGGACGCTCCTGCCACGCGAGGTTCGCGGCGCCCCGTAGCGCGTCACGCGTGACCCACCGAAGGGCCGCGAATTCCGGGAATTGGTCGGCCGTTCCGGCGAAGGCCTGCTGGTACTCGGGCGTGGTCAGCACCAACGAGGCGCGCGCGTCCGTGGCGATGGCCGCGAGACGTTGGGCCGAGCGGTTCATCCCCGGCGGGTTGGTGGGAATGGGGATGATGCCCGCGTAGAGGCAGGCGTACATGGCTTGGATAAATTCAAGTCCGGTGGGATACACCAGCAAGGCGCGTTGACCGGGTTCCGCCACGTGTTGCAAATAGGCGGCAAACTCTTTCACCTTCCGGTCGAGTTGACTGTAGGTGAGGCTTTCGTTTTCCTCCTCCTTCGCGCCGAGGAGCAGGTGGGAGAGGCGGTTAGGGTCCTCTGCGGCGCGGCGTTGGAGGACTTCAACGGGATTGATGAAGGGGAGAGTCATGTTCTGCTTTCATTGCTCCGCGAGACCGGCGAGGATACGGTCGGCGATCTGGTTCGCGGTGTCCATGTTTTCCACGGTCAGGTCGGGGTCGGGGATGTAGAGGTTGAACTCGGTTTCGATGAACACGCCTACTTGCGCCATCGCGAAAGAGTCAATCAGGCCGCTGGAGAATAGCGGTTCGTCATCCTTCAGGGGGTAGTCGGGATTCTTGAGCAGTTCTTTGAGGGTGAAGGCTCGCACTTTTTGTAGTACTTCGTTTCGATCCATGAAAGGGATACTCCTTGCTGTGTGATGCAGAGGGCGTAGCGGACGTTAGAGAACGTCCGCTACGCGTTGAACGTAGGAGACGCTCTCTGGCGTCGAGGCTACGGATACACAAACATCGGTGGGGCGGATTGGAGTTGTTGGATGACCATTGCGCCGACGAGAATCAGTACAATAAGAATGACTTGCAACCAGGTCGGCCATTTGAGGAACACAACCTCGTCGCCGCTTTTGTGTTGGAACCAATCCACCGCCAACGAAAGGACCGGGACGATGATCGGGCGCAGGTCAATGGATTGCCACTCCCAGCCCAAGGCAAGTTGGCGATAGTAGGCGAGCATTTGCCCCCACATCATGATGAAAGGCGCGGTGGCGACCAACATCATCGCCGCGAGGCCGAGCGTGCTGAGGATTTGTCTCCACGCGGGCAGGGACTTGGCCGCGACCGCGGGCTTGGACAACATGCGGACATTCTCGAACACGTTCAACGCGCCCATGATGAAACCCCAGATCAGGAAGTTGGTGAACCCCCACATGGGCTGTTCCGGTTTGTTGCCGTGCCAGAGTCCGCTGATGAGCATGGTGACGAGAGGCGGGATGAGGAGGTTTGGGATGTTCGTGCGTTTGGGGTTGCGCCGCAAAAAGGCGCGGCTGAGGGGCATGTAGACGTAGTCGCGCAGCCAGGAGGAAAGCGAGATGTGCCAGCGTTGCCAGAAATCGGAGATATCCTTGGAGAAGAAGGGAGAGTTGAAATTGCGCGAGAGGGGAATGCCGAAGAGTCCGCTGACGCCGCGTACGATGTCGGTGTACCCCGCGAATTGGTTGTAGAGGTAGAACATGTAGGTGAGCATCGCCCACACGAGATTCAGATTGCCAAACGAGGCGGGATCGTCGAGCGGACGGCCGGGGAGGAGCAGGGCCAAGGTTCCACCGAGGATCGAAGCCCGAAACAGGCCGACCAGGATCAGGGTCAGACTCGAAGCGAGCGCGGCGTTATCCACGGTCCGCTTTTCGGCGAGAAGAGGCAGGAACTTGCGGGCGCGTTCCAGCGGGCCGGCGGTCAGTTTGGGGAACCAGGCCAGGTAGAGGGCGAAGTCAATCGGGTTATATGTCGGCTTGGCGACTTTGAGCGAGATGTCAATCAGGTAGGAGATGCCGTTAAGGGTATAGTACGAAATGCCGATGGGGACGATCAGGATGTGGAAGAGGTCTTTTTTGGTTTCAAAGGAAATATCGGGCGCGGCCTTGATGTACGGACTGCCGATCAAAAACCAAAGCAGGCATCCCACATTGAGGGCAATGCCGAGCCAGAGGATGGGCTTTTTGCGCGCGCTGTTATGGAGCCAGATGCCCAGGAGAAAATCGGCGAGGGTGAGCGAGACCAGGTAGATGGAAAAATAATAAGAAGATTCGAATTGATAATAGAAATAATACGATGCGGCCAGCAGAAACAGGTTTTCCGCGAGACGCAACCACTTTGCGGGTAGGACAAAGGAAAACGCGTACTGGATGGCGTAGTACGCGCATAGGGCGATAACGACAAACCCGGCGAATTCGAGAGAGAGGACGTTCATTGCGCCGCCTCCCCGCCCGGCAGCGAACCAACCGCCTGCGCGACGGCCTTGCCCAACCAATCGCTGAAGAATTTCGCGCCGCGCCGGTTGAGGTGATAAAGGTCGTACCAACTGTCAACGGGAATGACCACCTCCGGGCCGGGGATGAGGAAGGCGATTTTGTAATCCTCCGCGATGGAGGCGATGCGCGCGTTGATCTGCTCGCGGAAGGCCAGAACCTGCACGCGGTCGAGGCGCGGCTTGCCGTGGTAATCCTTGAGGTCGAGCAGGGCCGGATGATAAATCATCTCGGCGACGACCACCTGCGCGCCCGCGGCCTGACAATCGGAGATGATGGCTTCGAGCGCGGCGAGGTTGCGTTCGGACGCGCCGTAGTCCCCAAATTCCTGCTTTATGTTTTTGACGAAGCCGGTATCCACCGGCTTGAACGGATCAATGCGGACGGTGGAGAGGGCGAATCCGCTCTCGGCGATTTCGCCGTCCCATTTGTGGGCTTCGCGTAGAACCTCGGTGTAGTTCATGCTCAACGGCGCGGCGTAACTGGCGAGGGTGACAAAGCGCCACGCGTAGGATTTTTCCAACAGCCAGCCGTTGATGGATAAATGTCCCACCTGGTATTGAAGCCAATCGTTCTCTTTGAAACGCTCGTCAATTTGAAGTTCGCGTCCCTCCGTGTAATCGAGGAAGCTCGTGCCGATCACCACCAAGCGCGGTTTGTATTTTTCAACCAGAATCTTATTGAGGATGGAGGTGGTGGAGACCTGCGAGCCGGTGATGCCGAAGTTGTAGCAATTGAGCGACTCGCCGCTCTCTTTTGTGAAGGCTTCGGCGAACGCGTCGGTGTCCACTTCGCGGAAGGCCTGCGAACTGCCGAACACAAAACAATCCGGCGCGCCGTGTTCGCGCGAGAATTTCTCCAGGTTGGTGAGTTGGATCTCCAACTGGGTGTGATTGGTTCCGTAGGCTTGATAAGGCGCGTATTGTTGGACAAACCCGGAACGGGCGAACCATTCCGCGCCAAAACACACCGCGACGAAAAGGATCGCCGCGTAAAGAAGGGTGAGTCGCTTGGGTCGGGTCAGTTTTAGGGTGATGCGTGAATCAGGGGCGGTCAAGAAAGTACTCCAGCCGGAAGGTAAAGCCCCACAATTCTACCCGATTCCGAGGATGTTGCGCCGCGAAGAGCGTTTATATCGCTCTCCAACGACTTGACGTGTTCCTGTCTGTTGGGTATATTCGGCGGAGTTTGTGTCTGTTTCGGAAAAAATAAGGATGAATTATGTACGAAATCGACAAAATTGACCTACGCATCGTTAATCTTTTGCTCAAGGATGGCCGCATGACCGCCTCCGAGATCGCCAGAAATCTGGAGGACATTTCCGAACGGACGGTTCGCTATCGCATTGACCGGATGGTTCAGCAGGAGGTGTTGCAGATCAGCGCGGTGGTCCGGCCCGAAGCGTTCGGCTTGACCGTGAAGGCGGACGTATGGATGGAGGTCGAGTCCGACAAGATCCGCGAGGTGGCTGAGAAGATGACCGAGTTCGAGAACGTCACCTACGTGGCCTGCTCCATCGGCGAGACGGACGTCAGCATTCAGGTAGTGGGAAAGAACACCGACGATGTGTATCGTTTTGTGACGGAGGTTGTGCGAAAAGTGCCGGGGGTGAGGCGCACCACCACCTCGATTGTCCCGATCATTTTGAAAGATGTCTATCAGTGGCGCGTCCCGGAAACGGTTATCCGGGAGCAGTAATCAGTCGGAGGAAGCATGAGTCTCGTTGGGCCGAAAAGCCAGTCGTTGCAGGAGCGGGCGCGCAAGACGCTGCCGCTCGGCGTTAATTCCAATTTCCGTTTTTGGGGAGACGGTCAAACGCCCTACGTCGGGAAGGCGAAGGGCGCGTACCTGTGGGACGTGGACGGCAAGCGCTACATTGACTATCGCATGGCCTTCGGACCGATCATCCTCGGTCATTCGTACGACGAGGTGGACGCGAAAGTCATCGAGGAGATTCAGCAGGGCATCCTCTTCGCCATGACCGGCGAACTGGAAGTGGCCGTGGCGGAGAGGATCGTCGAGATGGCTCCCGGCGTGGACATGGTGCGCCTGGCCTGCTCCGGCACCGAAGCGACCATGCACGCCATCCGCGTCGCGCGCGCCTACGCCGGGCGCGACCTGATCCTGAAGTTCGAGGGCAACTATCACGGTTTCCACGATCACACCTTGTGGTCCACCTACTCTCCAGTGGAAGCCTACGGCAACCGACGCAGTCCGATTCCGGTCCCATCCTCTTCGGGCATTCCCAAGACCATGCGCGAGTTCATCATCACGCTTCCCTTCAATGACTTCGAAGGCTTCGAGCGCGTCATGCGTTCGTACGGCGAGCAGATCGCGGCGGTCATCACGGAACCCTGTCAGGGCAACTGCGCGGCCATCAACCCGCAGGATGGATTCCTGCAACTGATCCGCAGGAAGACCGAGGAGTACGGGTGCGTTTTCATTTTGGATGAAGTGAAAACCGGCTTCCGAATCGCAAACGGCGGCGCGCAGGAATTTTACGGAATCAAACCGGACCTCGCGACGTACGCCAAAGCGCTCGGCAACGGTTATCCCATCGCGGCCTTCGGCGGCAAGCGCGAGATCATGTCCATTATCGGACAGGGCGTGGCGCAAGGCGGGACGTACACGAACAACAAGCCGGGCGTCGCGGGGGCGTACGCGACCCTGAACCTGCTCAAATCCAAACCCATTCTCAAAACCATCGCGGCGCGCGGACAGCGTCTGATGGACGGCTTGAAGGACATCTTTGAGGACAACGATATCCCCGTGGTGATGACCGGCTACCCGGCCATGTTCTCGTTCTCGCTCGGAATCGAGTCGGTGACGTGTCAACGCGACTGGGCGAAGAGCGATCACGACATGTACATCAAGTTGGTCGAGAAGGCTATCGAGAAGGGCGTGATGCCCGATTACGACGCGCGCGAACCCTGGTTCCTGTGCTACTCGCACAGCGACAAGGACATTGACGACACGCTCTCCGTCTACGCGGAGGCGGTGAAGGCCGTGAAGTAGGACGAGGCTCGTGTCGCTGAACCCGCTTCCCCGACGCGTGAACGAGTCCGATGCGCGCGGACGAGTCCGGTTTTGGATTCGGTCCGCGGCGTGGAGTCTCGTCATCTTGTTGGCGTTTGAGTTGGTCATCCGCTTGTTCGTGATGCGACTCCCACCGCACGTGTACGAGGCGGAGTGGGGCTTCGTCCCGATTCCCAATTCGACTTCGGTGCAGGGACGCGAGGGCTTGGGCGTGTTGCATTATCTTGCGGACGGCGAGATTCGCACGCCGCACAAGGGCGGACGCTCGATTGTGGTGATGGGCGATTCGACCGTGCAGGCCGCGCAGGTGGATGTGGATTCCAATTTCGTTTCGCTGGCGGAGGTTGCTCTGCGCGAGCGCGGGCTTGACGTGGACTTGCATAACCTCGGCCGCGCCGAGCGGACGGTGGCGGACCACGTGTTCGTCGCGCCAGCGGTGAACGCGAAGTACGCGCCGGAGGTTGTGATCATTCAGGTCAGCCCGGCGAGTTTCGCGCTGGCCTACGATGAGACCAAGGAAAATTATTTCGCGGCGCGCGGCGATGGGACGCTGGAACTGGTTCACGAAGACCGCGCTGAGGAGTATCGCTACGACAACCTGAGGTTCGTTTCGGGCCTGGTTTCGTTTTTCAATTTTCGCTGGCAGGTGACATGGCAGGGATTCGCCGATCGTTACGCCGAATGGTTTCCGCGCGAAGCCGCGGCTCCCGCGATGGAAGAGTTCTCATTTGAGGCGCAAGTCGCTCCGCAGGCGCGGATGTTGAGAGACGCGTATCCGAACTCGAACCTCGTGTTCATGGTCATTCCGTACACGCCGAGCGTCGAATACGACGGTTCGCAAAAACTTTCGTGGGTGAGCGGGGAGGATCAAGCCCTCGCGAACCTTCTCGCCAAAGTGGACGGCGTGCGCGTGATCTATGTGCGCGACGAATTCAAAAAATATTACGAGCGCAATCTCGCCCTGCCGCGCGGCAGTTTCAATTCGCAATTCAATTTCGGGCATTTGAATCACGACGGTCACATCGTTGTGGCGCAGGCGCTGGCGGACGCGTTGGAGGAGATTCTGCGATGAACGCCTCCCTCGCGCGAACGCGGACTCGCTATTGGCTGGATGTGGCGCGCTGGAGCCTGATCGTGTTGCTGGCCTTCGAGTTGGGCGCGCGCTTGTTCATCGTCCATTCGCCGCAACGCGAGTACCTGCCCGAGTGGGGCGTGATTCCTGTGGAGGGATCGTACGCCATGCAAGGACTGGAGGGCTACGCCTTCCAAAGTTATTTTGCAGATGGCGAGGTGGAGACGCCCTATCGCGACGGACTGTCCATCGTTGTCCTCGGCGATTCGACCACCCTGGCCGCGCAGGTGGCGCCCGAAGAAAATTTCGTCTCGTTGACCGAGACCAAACTACGGCAGGACGGCTACAATGTGGACCTGCATAACCTCGGGCGTTCGGCCCGGCTCATGTCGGATCATGTTTTTCTCGCGCCGGCCGTCAACGCCGCGTACGCGCCGCAGATCGTCATCGTGCAGGTCAGCCTCGACAGTTTCACGCTTTCCTTCGACCCGGCCAACGAAAATTATTTCGTGGAGGAGGGCGAGGGCCTGTCGCTGATTCACCAGGAGCCGCCCTCCCTGCGTGAATTAAAATATCGCAACCTGGTCACGCTTTCGAGTCTGTTGGATCATCTCGATTTCCGCCTCCGCTTCACGCTCGACCAAACCGCGAAAAAATATCTCGGCGCAGGACTCGCCCTCGGCGGGATCGCCATCCACGACATGAACGCGCTTCCCGAAGCCGATATGGAAAGCCTGAGTCAGGAGGAAGACCTCTTGCGCGCCCGCCGTCAGGCGGTGGCGCAAGTGCGCGCCCTGCGCGCCGCGTATCCCAATTCGCGCCTCATCCTGCTGGTGGCGGCCGACCCGCCCAAGGTCGACGCGGCGACGCGCCAGATCGTGTGGGAGACTCCCGAAGACGCGCAACTCGTCGGTGTGCTGGAAAGAATGTCGGGTGTGAAATTGGTTTACACGTTGAAAATTTTTCAACGCTATTATGATGAATACAAAGTTTTACCGCGCGGCAACTTTAATTCCGCGTTCAATTTTGGGCATTTAAACCCGAACGGACATCAGGCGGTTGCCGAAGTTCTCACCGACGCCCTCGAGGAGATTTTGAAATGAGTTTTGTATCGTTGGAATTCGCGATCCTTCTTATCGCGGTGCTGGTCTTGGTGGCCGTGGTCCGCAACGCGACCGCGCGCAAGTGGATCATCCTGGCGGCCAGTTGCGCCTTTTACGCGTACTGGGATTGGCGCTTCCTCTTCCTGCTCATCTTCGTCACCGTGATGGATTACTACATCTCGGTCTTGCTCGTTCGTTCGCAGAATCCGCGCCAACGAAAAATGTTGATGGTGGTCAGCGTGACGGTCAACCTGCTGATTCTGGGTATCTTCAAGTACTTCAACTTTTTCATCGACTCGTTCAATGCGCTTCTGACTCCGCTCGGAGCGGCTTTGCCCGAGGCGAACATTATCCTGCCCATCGGCATCTCCTTCTACACCTTCGAGACTCTCTCCTACGTCATTGACGTTTACCGCGGACACACGCATCCGGCCCACTCCCTGCTGGATTACGCCGTCTTCGTCGCCTTCTTCCCTCGTTTGGTGGCCGGACCGATCATGCGAGCCTCGCACTTCCTGCCGCAGTTGGATCGCGGCGTGCAGTTCAGCCGCGAGAACTTCATCATTGGCGCGCGTCTCTTCGGGCAGGGACTGGTGAAGAAGGTGGTTGTCGCCGATACGATGGCGATGATCTCCGACCAGGTGTACACCATCCCGTGGATCTTCTCCAGCGAGACGGTGTGGATTGGCGTGCTGGCCTTCGCCATTCAAGTCTATTTCGATTTCTCCGGTTACTCCGACATGGCCGCGGGGGTGGCGAAACTCTTTGGCTTTGACCTGCCGGTCAACTTCAACCTGCCTTACACCTCCCGCAACCTGACCGAGTTCTGGCAACGCTGGCACATCTCGCTTTCCTCGTGGTTGCGCGACTACCTGTACATTTCGCTGGGTGGGAATCGCAAGGGCGAGCTCCGCACGCACTTCAATATGTTCATCACCATGCTCCTGGGCGGACTCTGGCACGGCGCGAGTTGGAACTACGTTCTCTGGGGCGGCGCGCATGGGGTGGCGCTCGATCTAGATCGCACGGTCAATAAAAACGTGGATTTGAAAGCCGACTGGAATTTCTGGCGCGACTGGTGGAAGGGCTTCCTCATCTTCCTGTGGATCGCGCTGGCTTGCGTTCTCTTCCGTTCGGCGGACCTGCCCACCGCCTACCTGGTGACGAAGAAACTGCTCTTCCTCGGCGGCCCGGGCGTGGACTGGTTCTTCTTCCCGGCCATCTTTTACATGATTGTAGTGTTGGCGGGCGGATTCTATATGCGCGCTAGGAAGATTGACCTGATGAAAATAGACCTCAACCAGCCCTACGTTTTGCCGTTGATCGCCGCGCAATATCTCTTTGCCTTCCTCTTCGCCGCTGGAGGCACATCGCCTTTCATCTACTTCCAGTTTTAACTTTTCCGCGTCATTGCGAGCCGTCGTCCTGAGCGGAGCATAACGAAGTCGAAGGATGGCGGCGAAGCAATCTCTTGGCCTGCGCGGGGATTGCTTCGTCACTCACTCCGTTCGCTCCTCGCAATGACGGACAAACAATAAATCATGTCAACATCAACCTCGCCCCAAAACACCCTCCCCACCAGCCCCTCCTATTGGGGCAAGGCCGCGTTGTGGATGTTGGCCTTCCTCCTCCTCTTCGAACTTGGCCTGCGGACTCTGATCATCAAGCCGCCGATTCAAGTCTACGAGCCGGAATTGGGCATGATCCCCGCGGATAACACGTACGAAGTGGTCGGGTTCGAAGGCTTCGCCGTCACGCATTACGCGCAGAATGGGGAGGTTCGATCCCCTTACACCGGCGGACGATCCGTCGTGGTGTTGGGCGACTCAACCACGAAGGGCGCGGAAGTCTCGGACGCGCAGAAATACGTCAACCGCGCCGAGGAGATCCTGCGCGAGCGCGGCATCGAAGCGGACTTGCACAATCTCGGTCAGGCCGAGCGCAGTATCGCCGACTCGGTTTATCAGGCGCCTTTTATCAATAAAACCTACGCGCCGGAGATCGTGGTGGTGCAGGCCAACCTGAACGCGTTCGAGATTTCGCTGGAGGGCGACCGCCTCAACCATTTCATCGTCAAGGACGGCGCGCTTCAGCTGGTTCACCGCGACTCGACCCCAAATGTAGCGCGGCATAATTTTGTCGCCTCCTCTGGGTTGCTTTCGTTCTCGGCCTATCGCTGGTTGTTCGTGCGCGCCTCGATGGTCACAGCCTATCCGCCTCTCTTCCCAAACGAGCCGCCCGACGATACCGTGACGATCAAAAGTCAGTCGCAGGTCTTCGTCCAACTCGAAACCCTGCGCGCCGCGTATCCCAACTCGAAGATCGTCTTTCTCGTCATCTCGCAGGTTCCGAAAGTTCCGCTCGAACCGACGCAATCCGCTGAATGGTCCAGCCATGAAGACGACCTGCTCGTCGCGGGACTCAGTCAACTGCCCTGGCTGACTGTCGTCTATCCGAGCCGCGCCTTCGAACAACGCTTCAACCTGGACCAGTCGCTGCCGCGCGGTTTCTTCAATTCGCCTCCCAACCTGGGACACCTCAACGCGGTCGGCAATGAGGTGGTTGCCAATGTTTTGGCTGACGCGCTGGAAGGACTCCTGCGATGAATTTCGTCTCGCTTGAATTTGCGGTCCTGCTCGTCCTTGTGCTGGCGTCCACCGCGCTCGTTCGCAACGCCTTCGCGCGCAAACTGATCATCCTCTCCGCCAGTTGCGCCTTCTACGCTTGGTGGGATTGGCGCTTCCTCGGCCTGCTCGTTTTCGTCACCGTGCTGGATTATTACATTTCGGTCCTGCTCGTGAGATCGCAGGACGCGAAACGGCGCAAGTTTTTGCTCGCGCTCAGCGTCGTGTCCAATTTGTCCATTCTCGGCTTTTTCAAATATTTCAATTTTTTCATTGACACGCTCAACGTGGCCCTGCATCCCCTCGGACTCGACCTCCCTGAGTTGCGCATCCTCCTGCCCATCGGCATTTCGTTCTACACCTTCGAGACCCTCTCGTACGTGATTGACGTGTATCGCCGTCACACCGAGCCGGCCCACTCATTGGTGGACTACGCCGTCTTTGTCACGTTCTTTCCGCGTCTTGTGGCCGGACCGATCATGCGCGCCTCCAATTTCCTGCCGCAGTTGTATCGCGGCCTGCATTTCAGCCAGGAAAATTTCATCATTGGCGCGCAATACTTCGCGCAGGGTCTCCTCAAAAAGATCGTCGTCGCCGACACTTGCGCCGTCGTGGTGGACAAGGTCTACGAAACGCCCTGGTTCTATGCGAGTCCCACCGTTTGGCTCGGCGTGCTGGCCTTTGCCCTGCAAGTTTATTTCGATTTTTCCGGTTACAGCGACATGGCGACGGGCGTGGCGCGCATGTTCGGCTTCGAACTCTCCATGAACTTCAACCTGCCCTACACATCCCTCAACCTGACCGAGTTCTGGACGCGCTGGCACATTTCCCTCTCCACCTGGTTGCGCGATTACCTCTACATTTCCCTCGGCGGCAACCGCAAGGGAGAGGCCCGCGCGTATTTCAGCATGTTTATCACCATGCTCCTCGGCGGACTCTGGCACGGCGCGAGTTGGAATTACGTGATCTGGGGCGGACTGCACGGCGTCGCCCTCGGCCTGGAACGCTGGTGGAATCGCAATCGCAAGCGCCCGCCCGCGTGGACGTTCTGGCGCGGACTATGGGGCGGGCTGGGCGTTTTTCTGTGGATCGCGCTCGCTTGTGTCCTCTTCCGTTCCCCCTCGCTCGACGTGGCGGGAATCGTCTTCGGCAAATTGCTGTTCCTCGATCCCGTCGGCGTGAACTGGTTTTATATCCCGGCTGCATTTTACATGGTTGTCGTTCTGATTGGCGGACTTGTGATGCGCGCCCGGAACATTGATCTCGCCGCCCTGGATTTGAGCCGCCCGTACGTTTTGCCGTTCATCTTCTCCGAATTTCTCTTTGTTTACCTTTTCGCCTCCAAGGGCGTGGCGCCCTTCATTTATTTCCAATTCTAGTTCGATTATCATGACCTCCTTGATCAAACCCTCGCGTCTCTTGTGGATTGTCCTCGCGCTTGCAGTGACCCTGCGCCTGCTGGTTTTGGTCATCGCGCTCGAACATCCCGAACGGACCCTCGCGCCGGATTCGGATGGGTATATCCAGCCGGCGGTCGTCCTCGTGACCGAGGGCGGGTACAACGACCCGAGCGCGATCCGCACCCCCGGGTATCCGCTTTTTCTGGCGGCGGTCTTTGTTGTCTTTGGGCAGAGTCTGGCCGCGGTGGTTGCGGTTCAACTTCTCCTCAACCTGCTCACGTTGTTTTTCCTCTTCAAGATCGGTCAACTTCTCCTTCCGCAAGACGAAACCTGGCTGAGCGTGATTCTCTTTGCCCTGGCGCTCGAAGCGATTTTCACCGCCTTCTTCATTCTCACGGAGACGCTCTTCGCTTTCCTGCTGGCGGCGACCACCTGGGCGTTGGTGAAGTATCGCGCCTCGCCGGGGTGGGGGTGGGCCGCGCTGGCCGGGGCTGTGACCGGATACGCCGTCCTCACGCGTCCGATTGCCATGTTGTATCCGCTGGCGACGGCCTTGGTCCTGCTTTTCAGCAAATCCGCCTGGCGGACGCGCCTCGCGCATCTGACTCTCAACCTTGCGTTGACCGCCGCCCTCGTCGCGCCGTGGATTCTTCGCAATTACAACACTCTGGGCGTCGCTTCTCTCTCGACGATTTCGGGCCGCTACTCCCTCTACTATCAAGCCGCCTTCCTCGTGGCGGACCAGCAAAACCTGCCTATCGAGCAGGTCAAGCAAGACCTGCGCGCCCAAGTGGACGCGATCGTGCAACGCGAAAATCTCCCGAACGATGAAGTGAGCCGCGCCCGCGTGGAGACCGAGCTCGCCCGCCAAATCGTCCTGGCAGACCCGCTTCGGTACGCGGCCGTCCATCTGCGGGAGGATGTCAAGGGGTTGTTGCCGGGCGTGTCCATCCTGCTCAACGTGTTTGGTGTGCAGGAGGATCGCGAGCATCCGCTTACCGTCTTGAAATATCAAGGAGCGCAAGCGGCCCTCGAAAATTATTTCGGTGACCAGACCTGGCTCATCGCGCTCTTCATTCCATATTTTTTGTTTCTGGGCGCGGTCTATCTCGGCGGGACGTTGGGCGCGTTCGCGCTGGCGCGGCGGAAATTGTGGTTCGAACTCTTCATCCTTTTACTTCCCATCGTTTACTACCTTGGGTTGCCCGGCGGCTCCTCCAACGCGCGTTTCCGCGTCCCGGTCATGCCGTACCTGTGCCTGCTCGCCGGCGTGGGACTCGTCTCGGCCTGGCGCGGACTTTCAGCGCGCCGTTCCCGCGTTCCTTCCGCGTCGCAGGCCGAGACCGTCGAAGTGAAACCTTGACTCATGCGCGCGGATAACACTGCCTCCCAGCCCAGCGGCAAGCGCGATTGGCGAAAGGTTCTGCTTTGGTCGGTTCTGTTGTTGCTGTTGTTCGAACTCGTCTCGCGCTTCGTCATGTTCAAAGCGCCGACACGGATCGAGGATTCCGTATGGGGAACGGTCCCGCCCGATGGCTCTTGTTACACGCGCGGCACCGAAGGCTTCGGCGTCACCTGCTATTTCGCGGCTAGCGAGATCGGCACTCCCTTCCGCGGCCAAGCCGAAATCTCCATCGTCGTGTTGGGCGATTCATACACCGAGTCGACTCAGGTGAGCAACGCGCAGAAGTACGTCTCGTTGACCGAAACCTCCCTGCGCGAACGCGGCTACGATGTGGATCTTCACAACCTCGGCGATTCGAATCGCATCCTGGCGGACTTCGCCTACCTCGCGCCCGCCGTCAACGCAACCTACGCGCCGGATATTGTCGTTGTGCAGACCAACCCCCTCGGCCTGCGCGACTCGCTCAACCCGCGCCGCAAGAATCATTTCGCGGCAGACGGCGACGGCTCATTGCAACTCGTCCATCGCGACATTTCGGAGGGCAACCTCCTCGCTCGCAACCTGGTACTCTCTTCGGGCCTGCTCACCTTCTCCGCCTTCCGCTGGAACCGCGTGCTGGAAACTTTTCAACCCAGCGCGTCGGAGGAGGATCGTCCCGCCGCCACGCCGGAGCAGGTCGCGGCGGAGATACGTTTGCTCTTCAGCGCCTACCCGGAGTCAACGATCGTTTTGCTGATCATGCCCAACGTCCCGGAGTTGACCGTGAGCGGCGAGCTCGTCTGGGACAATTCCGAGGACGACGCGTTGTTGGCCGCGCTGTCTAGCGTCGAAGGCCTGACCGTTATCTATCCCGCTGAGGCATTTCGCGAACTGTACGATAGTCGGTTCATCTTTCCGCGCGGCTTTAATAATTCCCTGCCTAATATCGGCCATCTGAATCGCTTTGGTCATGTCGCCGTGGCCGACACTTTGACGGATGTTTTGGGATCTCTTCTGAAATAGAAGTGCGTTGTGGAATCCTGAAGTTCTACTTCAGGAGACGCCTTGCACATCCCGAAAGTAGAACTTTCGGATTCCTTTGCTCAAACAAGGAGTAAAAATGAACGCTCAAGAAATTGTCGCGATGAACAAAGAATACACCTTCTTCTCGTGGTCGGCGCAGGGCGCGCTAAAACCGATTCCCGTGACGCGCGCGGAGGGCGTCTACTTTTGGGACGCGGACGGGAAACGCTACCTCGACTTCGCCTCGCAATTGGTCAACCAGAACGCTGGACACCAGCACCCGAAAGTGGTGAAGGCCATCCAGGATCAGGCCGCCAAACTGACCTTTATCTCCCCCAGCGCGGCGACCGAACCGCGCGGCCTGCTCGGCAAAAAACTGTCCGAGATCACCCCCGGCGACCTGAAGAAGACCTTCTTCGCCCTCGGCGGCGCGGAGGCCAACGAGAACGCCATCAAGATCGCGCGCATGTTCACGGGGCGTTTCAAAATTTTGGCGCGCTACCGCTCCTACCACGGCGCGACCCACGGCGCGATCGCCCTCACCGGCGACTATCGCCGCCTGCCTGTCGAACCGGCCATGCCGGGTGTGGTTCACTTTCTCGACCCTTATTGCTACCGCTGTCCCTTCGGCTGGACGCGCGACACCTGTCATCGTGAGTGCATTTCACATGTGGAAGAGGTCATCCAGCACGAGGGTCCCGACCAGATCGCGGCCATCATCCTTGAGGGGGTCACCGGCACGAACGGACTCATCATCCCGCCCGATGACTACTGGCCGCGCATGAGGGAACTCTGCGACAAGTACGGCATCCTGCTCATCTCGGATGAGGTTATGTCCGGCTGGGGTCGCACCGGCGAGTGGTTCGCCGTGGACAATTGGAATGTCGTCCCAGACATTATCACCACCGCCAAGGGACTCACCTCCGGCTACGTCCCGCTCGGCGCGGTCATCGTGCGCGAGAAGATCGCCCAATATTTCGATGAGCATGTGCTTTACGCCGGCCTGACCTACAACGGTCACGCGCTGGCCTGTGCCGCGGCACTGGCGACGATCGAAGCCTACGAGGAGGAACACATCTTCGAGAATGCCAAGACGGTCGGCAAACACCTCGGCGAGCGCATGGAAGACTTGAAGGCCAAGCATCCGTCCATTGGCGACGCGCGTTACATCGGACTCTTCACCGCCTTCGAGTTTGTCAAGAACCGCGACACCAAGGAACCTCTCGACCCGACCCCGCTCAAAAATTTCCTCATCCAAAACGGCGTGTACGTGTTCACCTTTAAGAACATCATGTTCGTCGTCCCGCCGCTGGTCATCACCAAGGAACAACTCGATGAAGGCTTGAACCTGATTGATGAGGGGCTGGCGGAGTTGATGGATAAGCAAACGGTCTAAGGTCTAAGGTCAAAGGTCGAAGGTCAAAGGTCGCGTGACTTTTGACTTTCGACCTTCGACAGATTTTGGAGAACTCATGGAAATCCTAAACTACATCAATGGCGAATGGATCAAGCCAAGCGTCAACGAATACTTTGATGTCATCAACCCTGCCACGGGCGAGGTGATCGCCAAGACGCCGCTCTGCACGAAGGCCGATGTGGACGCGGCGGCCGAGGCGGCGAGCGAAGCCTTCCAAGGTTGGCGGCGGACACCAGTCAATGACCGCGTTCAGTACCTCTTCAAACTTCGCAACCTCATGCGCGAGCACGGCGACGAGATCGCTCGTCTCATCACCAATGAATGCGGCAAAACCTTCGACGAGGCCAAAGCCGAAATGGTGCGCGCCTACGAAAACGTGGAAGTGGCCTGCGGGATGCCGCACCTCGGCAAAGGCGAATTCGTGGAAGACATCGCGCCCGGCATTGACGAGATCATGATCCGCCAGCCGGTCGGCGTGTGCGCCACCATCGCGCCCTTCAATTTCCCCGGCATGATCCCCTTCTGGTACCTGCCCTACGCCCTCGCCGCGGGCAACACCTACATCGTCAAGCCCTCCGAAAAAGTGCCGATGACCATGCAGTACATCTTCAAACTCATCGAGCAGGTCGGCTTCCCGAAGGGCGTGGTCAACCTGGTCAATGGAGCCAAGGACGCGGTGGACGGAATTCTCGAACACCCGGCTATCCGCGCCATCACCTTCGTCGGCTCGACCAACGTGGCGAAATATATTTACTCGACGGCCGCGGCGCACGGCAAACGCGTCCAGGCCCAGGGTGGTGCGAAGAATCCCGTCATCATTTTGCCGGACGCGGATATGGAAATGGCGACGAAGATCATCGCCGATTCTGCCTTCGGGTGTGCGGGCCAGCGCTGTCTGGCCGTTTCCCTCGCCGTGACGGTCGGCGACGCCCGCAACCAGTTCACCGAGCTGATCTGTGACGCGGCCGCCTCGCGCGTGGTCGGCTACGGCATGGATAGTGGCGTGCAGATGGGGCCGGTGATCAACGCCGCGAGCCGCGGTCGTGTCGAGGGACTGATCGGGCTCGGCGCAAGCGAAGGAGCCGGCGTCCCCGTGGACGGACGCGGGACGGTCATCAAAGGCTACGAGCGTGGATCCTTTGTGAGACCGACGATCCTCTCCGGTGTCCAACCCGGAAGCGAGATTTGGGGGACCGAGATCTTCGGGCCGGTGTTGAGTCTCATGCACGTCAATACGATTGACGAGGCGATTGCGCTGGCGAACAGTCACGTCTACGGCAACCAGGCCAGTTTGTTCACCACCAGCGGGAATGCCGCGCGGCGCTTCCGTTACGAGGTGGACGCGGGCAACATCGGAATCAATATCGGTGTGGCCGCGCCGATGGCCTTCTTCCCGTTCAGCGGCTGGAAGGAAAGTTTCTTCGGCGACATGCACGGACAAGGCACGGACGCGGTCGAGTTCTTCACGCAGAAGAAGGTGGTGGTGGAGCGTTGGCCGAAGGAATGGTCGCGAAAATTCTAAGCCGCGCGTAGAAGGCATTCTCTAATGCCGCCGTCGTTAGAGAACGACGGCTACGCGGCGCAACAATAAAAAGGAATCTTATGACTCACGATTACGAAGACGCGCTCGAATATTCGTCCCGCTGGCTGGACTTGATCCACAGCACGGGCTTTCCTCCCGAAGCGGAGGCAAAGAAAATCATCGAAGAATCACGCGAGAATTTCGCCGACCATTTCAACAAGGGTTGGCTGGAGTATCGCAAATCCGTCACCGAGGCGGGAGACTGGGCTTCGGTGGAATGGACCGGCCAGGGCGCGGTGTTCAAGGATGTGCTCGGCCGCGAGTATCTCGATTTCCTCGGGGGCTTCGGCATGATGAATTTGGGCTGGTGTCACCCCGACGTGGTGTCGGCGGTGAAGGCGCAACTCGAACGGTCGCCCATGCCCTCGCAGGAGTTGATTGACCCGCTGCGCGGCGTGCTGGCGAAACTCATGTCCGAGATCACACCGGGAAACTTGAAGTACTCATGGTTCGCGGCCAGCGGGACGGAGTCTATCGAAGCGGCTATCAAGATCGCCAAACTGTACACGGGCAGGGCCGCGTTCATCGTAGCGGTCAAGGCCTTCCACGGCAAGACAATGGGCTCGCTCTCGATGATGGGCAAATCTGACTACCGCGCCCCGATGGGACCGATGTATGCCGGGCCGGTGTACCACGTCCCGTTTGGCGACGCGGAGGCGGTGGAGAAGCAACTCGAAATTTGCGACAAGGTCGGGATCGGCGTCGCGGGCGTGATCTTCGAACCCATTCAAGGGGAAGCCGGCGCCATCGTCCCGCCCGATGACTTCTGGCCGCGCATCCGCGCCGCCACGAAAAAATATGGCGCCATGTTGATCGCGGACGAAGTACAAACCGGCCTCGGTCGCACCGGCAAACTGTGGGGCGTGGATAATTGGAGCGTGGTTCCGGACATCCTCTCCGTTGCCAAGTCATTGGGCGGAGGCGTCATGCCCGTTTCAGCGGTCTGTACCACCGAGGAAATTTTCCAGCCGATGATGTACCCAAACCCTTTCATGCATACCACCACCACTGGCGGCGGCGCGCTGGCGTGCGCGGCGGCGATTGCGTCCATCCATGTCACCTTGCGCGAGCGACTCTGGGAGCAGGCTGCGCAAAAGGGAGATTACCTTATGCCTATATTGCAAAAATTCGCCGCGCAATATCCGCAAATTTATGAGAAAATAACGGGCAAAGGTTTGCTGATCGGTATGCACTTCAAGACGCCGGAGATTGGGTACAAAGTCGCAGCGGGACTCTTCAAGCGCGGCATCCTCGTCTCTGGCACGCTCACCAGCGCGCAGACCATCCGCATCGAACCGCCGTTGATCATCACGCAAGAACAATTGGATATTTTGTTGGATAGGCTTGAAGATACCTTGAAAGAAATTGCCGGATAGGCTCGGACTCCGAAGTCTTCCGACTTCGGGCAAGGTCAGGAGACTTTGCAATCCGCCTACTAAATTCATTTCTCGGAGCATGTAAATGACCGAATTAAGCGAATTTGCCGTTGAACTGCGTGACGTGGTAAAAACCTTCCAGACCCCGGAAGGAACCACGCTGAACGCGGTGGACCACGTGGACATGCAGATCAAGAATGGGGAATTTTTCTCCATGCTTGGCTCCTCGGGTTGCGGCAAGACCACCTCTCTGCGGATGGTGGCTGGTTTCGAGTGGCCGACAGAGGGAGAGGTCTACATCGAAGGCAAGGCCATGGGACACACGCCGCCCTTCCAGCGCCAGGTCAATACCGTCTTCCAGAGTTACGCCCTCTTCCAACACATGACTGTCCAGCAGAATATCGCCTTTGGTCTCGAAATGGAAAAAGCGACTCCCAACGAGATCAAGGAACGCACTGGCCGCGTCCTGGAAATGGTGCAACTCAGCGGCATGGAACGCCGCTACCCCAAGCAACTTTCGGGCGGACAGCAACAACGCGTCGCCCTCGCCCGCGCCCTGGTCAAACTCCCGAACGTGCTCCTGCTCGACGAACCGCTCGGCGCCCTCGACCTGAAACTCCGCAAGGAAATGCAACTGGAGTTGAAAGCCATCCAGCAAAAAGTGGGCATCACCTTCATCTACGTCACGCACGACCAGGAAGAAGCCCTCACCATGTCCGACCGAATCGCCGTGATGAGCAAGGGCAAGGTCATGCAGATGGGCACGCCGGTGGAAATTTACGAGCGCCCCAACAGTCGCTTCGTGGCGGACTTCATCGGCGAATCCAACTTCCTGAATGGAACGGTCCAGGGCGTGGATGGCGACAGGGCCACGGTCCTTGTCCCGGCTTTGATGGCGGATGTGACCGGTTTGAATACCGGCAACGTCCGCCTCGGCGAAAAGGCCGTTGTCTCGATTCGTCCGGAGAAGATTCGCTTGTCGCAGGAACCGGCTCTCAAGATGAATGTCTTCAAAGGCGCGGTGACGACATCCACTTACATCGGTTCGGATACACACGTGTACGTGGACGTGAAAGGCATGCGCTTCAAAGTGTGGGAGCAGAACAAGATCTCCAGCCTCGACCCCAACGCCTACTACACCCGCGGTCAGAACGTTTACCTGAATCTCTTCCCCGAAAACACGCTCATCCTCGCGGATAAGTGAGGCCGACATGCTCAAGCGATTGCGCGAAAATAAATCGGCCCAAGGCACGTTGCTCGTTTCTCCCACACTGGTCTTTATGATCGGCCTGCTGATCATCCCTCTCCTCCTGACGGCGGTGGTCAGTTTTGGGTCGCGCAGCGCGGACGGCGGCGTGATCTACGGATTTAGTTTGCACAATTACGTCCGTCTGTTTGGGATTTCAAGCGATTGTCCCGAGGGTCAGCCGACTTGTTTCGACCCATTGTATGTGAACATCTTGCGGCGTTCGTTTTCCCTGGCTTTCAACACCACCGTGCTGGTGATCTGCCTGGCCTATCCCCTGGCGTATTTCGTGGCGCGCGCCCATCCTAAAAAGCGCAACGCCTTCTTGATGCTTGTGCTCGTCCCACTTTGGACGAACTTCGTTATTCGCGTCTACGCCTGGATGATGTTGTTGCGCGAGCAGGGCGTGATCAATGGAATTATCGGGTGGGTGGCCGCCCGCTTCGGGGCCGAGTTTGAGCCGCTTCAAATGTTGTACACGCCCGGGGCGGTCCTCGTCGGCATGGTCTACGAATTCCTCCCGTTCATGATTCTTCCGATCTTCACCTCGCTCGAAAAAATTGACAACTCGCTCTACGAAGCCGCCGCCGACTTGGGCGCGAGTCCCTTTCGCGCCTTCCTGCGCGTCACGCTTCCGCTCTCCATGCCGGGCGTGGTGGCCGGAACGATATTGGTCTTCATCCCCGTGATGGGCACCTTCATTGTTTCCGACATTCTCGGCGGGCGGCAGGTGATCTTGGTGGGCAACCTGATCCAGAATCAATTCCTCTCGGCGCGCGACCCAACCTTTGGCTCGGCCGCGTCGCTCATCTTGATGATCATGACCCTGATCGTCACATATTTCTACACGCGTAAATTCGGGTTCGGAGAGGAGATCGTCGCCGTATGAATCCCTACCGCCGACATCCCTTCATTCGCGTCGCCACCGTTTTGGTATATACCTTTTTGTACGCGCCGATCATTGTGTTGGTGTTGTACGCCTTCAACGCTTCGCGCACCAACGTGCTCTTCGAGGGATTCGTTCCCGCCTTCGGCCCGCTTCAAACCGACGGAAGCCTGGTCACCCAGGCCCCGTGCGGACCTTTCCACTGGTTTTGCCAGCTGGCGAAGAATCGCGATGTGGGCCAGGCCGCGGGCAACACACTGACCATTGCGCTGATCTCCACGCTGAGTTCCACCTTGATTGGGACGATGGCCGCCATCGCCATTCAACGCTATAACTTCCGCCTCAAACCATTTTCGCAACTCTCGCTGTACATTCCCATCGTCATTCCGGAGATCGTGATGGGCATCGGCATCCTGACCCTATTCAGCCAGTTGTTTGGATTGATCAATGAGGGATTGGGGTTGGCCGGCGACGCCCGTTTCTCGATGGGACTTGGGACGGTGATCGTCTCGCACATCGCCTTCAGCGTCCCGTTTGTGACGTTGGTGGTGCAGGCGCGCCTGGCCGGGTTCGACAAGTCCTACGAGGAAGCCGCCATGGATTTGGGCGCGAACGAACTGGTCACGTTCTGGCGCGTCACCCTTCCGATGATCCTGCCGGGCGTGCTATCCGGCGCGTTGCTGGCCTTTACGCTCTCGCTGGACGATTTCGTGATCACCTTCTTCACCACCGGTCCCGGCGCGACCACCCTGCCGATCTACGTGTACGGTCTCCTGCGGCGCATCATCACGCCGGAAGTGAACGCCCTTTCCACCGTCTGGATCACCATCGTGTTATCCGCGGTCATTCTCCTGCAGAGACTGCAAGGCCGCGAGGCCAAATAATTCTGTGAAAACCACGGAGTTCGCCGTGTGTTTTAAATCTATCTTTCTTAGGAGGAAGAGATGAGCAAGAAACTGTTCCAATTGCTGGCGCTTGTAACGGTGTTGAGCCTGGCGCTGGCGGCCTGTGCTGGTTCGGGTGGGAAGACCGAGTCGGGTCCGAAAGTGACCTCTTCCGGTTTCACCTGCCCGGAGCCGGAGTATCCCATGGAAGTGACGTCGAAGGAGTTGAACATCTTCGTGTGGACCGAATATATTCCGCCTGATGCCCTCGAATGTTTCGAACTCGTGTATGGCGTCAAGGTCAATCGCGAAGAGTATTCAGACAACGAAACCATGTACGCCAAGTTGAATGCCGGTGGAACGAACTACGATCTTGTTCAACCCACCGACTATATCGTCAGTTTGATGATCCGCTCGAAGCTCTTGCAGGAATTGGATCACGCGAAACTGCCGGTCTTGGCGGAGTTCGACCCGAATTACCTCGACTTCTCCTTCGACCCCGGCAACAAGTACA
Source organism: uncultured Anaerolineaceae bacterium (assembly GCA_964625215.1). Taxonomy (GTDB): domain Bacteria; phylum Chloroflexota; class Anaerolineae; order Anaerolineales; family Villigracilaceae; genus Denitrolinea. The sequence goes on from CAZVAX010000011.1 coordinate 53,211, forward strand.
CGATTCCGTACCAGGCTGGGACGGACGCTATCGTCTACAATGCCGACGCGATCACTACCGCGCCCACCTCGTGGGAGGATCTGTGGAATCCCGAATATGCCGGCCGTCTCATCATGCTCGACGACTCGCGCGCCGTCATTGGGTTCACGTTGCTCACCCTGGGGTACGATGTCAACACCACCAACCCGGATGAACTCAACGAGGCCAAGGAAAAACTGGCCCAGCTCGTCCCGAACGTGCGCGCCTTCGATAGCGACAGCCCGAAGACGGCCCTCATTGCTGGCGACGTGGATCTCGGCATGACCTGGACCGGCGAGGCCTTCCTGGCCCAGATCGAAAATCCCGCCATCCAATACGTGTACCCGCAGGAAGGCGCCATCCTCTGGCAGGATAACTATGCCATCCCGAAGGGCGCTCCGCACCTCGATGCCGCCTATGCCTGGCTGAACTACACCATGCAGGGAAGCATGTTTTGGATGATGCTTCGCGACTTCCCGTACACCAACCCCAGCAAAGCCGCGCTCGATTTCGCCAAGACAAAATATCCGGACATCTACAACGCCTACATCAATTCGCCCATCACCAACACGCCTCCCGGCGCCATCGCGGCGGGCCACCGCATTGACGACGTGGGCGACGCCCTCCCGCTCTACGACCAGATCTGGACCGAGGTGAAAGGCGGCGAATAGCCTTCCCCTTGACCGCATCTCAAGCCGACCTCGCGAGGGGTCGGCTTTTTTGTCTGGGCGGCCGGCCCGCCGGGGTGGAAAACGCAGGTAGTGAAATGGGCAAGAAATTACATAATCATCAATAAATCATTGACATTCTTGCTAAATCGTCATAAAATATTCCTATGGATGAAATAATCGGCAATCCTCCTGTCCAGGGTCTGGACGACGCCGACCGCGCCATTATCGGGGCCTTGCAAAAGGACGGGCGCGCTTCGTTCGCGCAGATCGCAGAGGGACTGGGCGTCTCGCCTGGGATGATCCGGTTGCGCTACAACCGCCTCGTGGAGCAGGGCTACCTGCGCGTCGTCGCCATCTCGAACCCGTTGCGGATGGGTTACAAGTCCATGGCGCTGATCGGCCTGCGCGTGGATGGAAGCAAACTGCTCGAAGTTGCGGAGAAGGCGGCGAAGCTGGAGGAGGTGATCTACCTGGTCGTCGCCAGCGGCCGCTTCGACATCTTCGCCGAGGTCGTCTGCCGCGACCACGAACACTTGCTGGAATTCATCAGCGCCAAACTCTCGACCATTGAGGGCGTGCGCGAATCCGAAACATTCATGCACTTAAAGATCGTGAAAGAGATTTACTTTTAGTTACGTAGTTGGATAGTTGCATAGTTACGTAGTTGCGTAGTTGCGTAGTTGCGTAGTCATCGAATTATCAAACCACCTAAGAGCCTATCTCTAAACTTCACATTTGCGCCAACAGATGATGGCACAAG
>CAZVAX010000012.1:0-51588 GCA_964625215.1 uncultured Anaerolineaceae bacterium
TCCTCGGTCTGGCCGCTCATGTTCGGCCTGGCCTGTTGCGCCATCGAAATGATCGCCGCCCAGGCCTCGCGTTACGACCTCGCCCGCTTCGGTATGGAAGTGATGCGCCCCACCCCCCGTCAAGCCGACCTGATGCTCGTCGCCGGCACCGTCACCAAGAAAATGCTTCCGGCCATCGTCCGCCTCTACAACCAAATGCCCGAACCCAAGTACGTTGTCGCCATGGGCGCATGCGCCTCCAGCGGCGGCCCGTTCAAAGAAGGTTACAACGTGGTGGCCGGCATTGACAAATTCCTGCCGGTGGATGTCTACGTCCCCGGTTGCCCGCCCACCCCGCAAGCCTTGATGAACGGCCTCATCCTGCTCCAGAAAAAGATTGACAAAGAGTCCCTCAAGCAAGTGCGCTGGTATCGCAAAGGCCCCGACACGGTGGAAATCCCCGTCCCGATCCTCGGCCCCGATTTGATTGACGTGCGCCGCATCCCCGACATCAAAGCCGTAGGGGCGGGTCTTGCCTCCGCACCGACAACCACCACGCAGGCATAGGAGGCTGACATGACCACACCCGCTTCCACCCTGACCATGGACCTGGCCGCGCGTTTCCCGGGCGTTGCCTCCCCCGATGCCCGTCCCGGCTACGGCGGCTGGATCGTCCCTGCCGACCACCTGCTCGAAGTCCTCGCCGCCCTGCGCGACGAATTCGGCTACGACCTGCTCACCTCCCTCACTGGCGTAGACTACCCCCCCGACAAAATGGAGGTGGTTTACCACCTCATTCAAACCACCGGCGGACATCCGCTCGTGGTGAAGGTGCAAGTCCCGCGCGCCGACCCCACCGTCCCCTCCGCCACCGCCGTCTTCCTCGGCGCGGACTTTCAGGAACGTGAAGCCTGGGACCTGCTCGGCATCAAGTTCAGCGGTCACCCCGACCTGCGCCGCATTTTGATGTGGGAAGGTTTCGAGGGCCATCCGCTCCGCAAAGATTGGAAAGAGGGATTCTACGAGGAGGAAGTCAAACCCTTCAAGAGTCGCTGGCCCGACGGCAAACACGTTCTGGCCGAAACCAAGAATCCCTTCGGCGACAACCTCACCTTCCCCGCCGGCTTCGACCCGGAGAAAGCCACCTTCACCGACCCCGAAGAGGCGCTTTATAAATCCCTGAAAAAATATCACTCCGAGGATCGCGACGGCATCAAGACCGACCACATCCTCGTCAACATGGGACCGCAACACCCCTCCACGCACGGGGTGTTCCGCGCGGTCGTCATGCTCGACGGCGAGACTGTGGTCAGCCTCAAGCCGGTGATGGGCTACCTGCATCGCAACCACGAAAAGATCGGCGAGCGCAACACCTTCCTCCAGAACATGCCCTACACCGACCGTCTCGACTACTTCTGCTCGATGACCAACAACTTCGGCTACGCCCTGGCCGTGGAAAAATTGATGAACATCCAGGTGGCCGAGCGCGCCGACTACATCCGCGTCATCATGTCGGAACTCACCCGTATCCAGAACCACTTGATCTTCTTCGGCATGTTCCTGAACGACCTGGGCGCGATGTACACCCCGGCCCTCTACGCCTTCGAGGAACGCGAACTGATCCTCGACATCTTCGAGGCCGCCTCCGGCTCGCGCATGATGTGCAACTACTTCCGCTTCGGCGGCGTGGCGCGTGACATCCCGGCGGACGCGCTCCAAAAGGCCAAGGAATTGGTCTTCGAGCGCCTGCCCGGCAAGATTGACGAAATGGAACGCCTGCTGACCGAGAACGAAGTGCTGGTCTCGCGCATCAAGGGCAACGGCTACCTGAGCGCGGAGGACGCCATCCGAACCTCGATGACCGGCCCCGTTCTGCGCGCCTCGGGCGTGCCATACGACATCCGCCGCGCCGACCCCTACTCCATCTACGATCGTTTCGACTTCAAAGTGGTCACCCGCACCGAAGGCGACATGCAGGCCCGCTACCTCGTCCGTGTGGATGAGGTGCGCGAGTCGCTCAAGATTTTGCAACAAGCCTTGAAGCAGATTCCCGAAGGGCCGATCAACTCCGTGAAGCCCACGTACCAGGTGCGGGTCCCGGCCGGCGAAGCGTACGGGCGCATCGAAGCCCCGAAGGGCGAACTCGGCTACTACGTCGTCTCCAATGGCAAGCCGAATCCCTACCGCTATCACATCCGCGCCCCATCGTTCATCAACCTGACCGCCCTCGAAATGATGTGCGTTGGCACAAAGATCGCCGATTTCATCGCTATTCTCGGCGCGGTAGACATCGTGCTGGGCGAGCTCGATAGATAAGTGTCAGGTGTCAAAGTGTCAGGTATCAGGCAAACGCCTCGACCACCTGACACCTGGAACCTGAAACTTGAAACCTGACACAGGAGAATTTCACTATGTATGGAAAAGGCATACTCAAAGGCATGGGCGTCACGCTCGCCCGCTTCTGGAACACCTACTGGGAAGACGCGACCTGGTTTTGGCGGCGCGTGACCACCGGCGAAAAACGCTACTACTCTGAGAAGGGCGTGGCGCATCGCTCCAGCAAGAAGGCGCGCGGCATCTTCACCGTGCAATATCCCGAAGAGAAACTGCCCGTCCCCGAGGAATTCCGCTACGTGCCGTTCCTGGTCTACGATGAAGGCGCGGAAGGCAAGAAGGAAATCCGCTGCACCTCCTGCGGCATCTGCGCCAAAGTTTGCCCGCCGCAGTGCATCTGGATCGTCCGCACCAACGACCCCAGCACCGGACGTCCCGTCCCGCAACCCGCCGAGTTTTACATTGACGCGGACATTTGTATGAACTGCGGTTTCTGCGCCGAGTACTGTCCCTTCGACGCCATCAAGATGGATCACGACTACGAGATCGGTTCCTATGGTCGCAACATCTACAACCTCGACAAATTGATGAAATCTGCCTCCTATTACGCGAGAATCCGCCCACAAAACGCGGCGCGTGAAGACGAAGCCCGCCGCGCCAAGGAAGCCGCCAAAGCCGCGAAGGCCGAAGCGACAGCGGCGTAACCTACCTACCCCCGCGCCCCTTCCCTACCAGGGAAGGGGGAGTCGCCGAAGGCGACGGGGGTAAGGCGTCAAAAGACTTTTGAAAAGTTGAAGGTTGTAGGGTACACTTACGGCCTTCAACTTTCAAATTTAACTGCGAGACACAATGGCAAACACACCAACCAAAGAATCTATCATGAAGGCTCTCTCGAAAGTGCAAGAGCCGGAATTGCATCAAGACCTCGTCACGCTTAACATGATCCGCGACCTGGAGATTGACGGCGGCAAGGTTAAGTTCACCGTCATGCTCACCACGCCGGCCTGCCCCCTGCGCGGACAGATCGAAAAAGAGTCCAGGCAGGCGGTCATGGCCGTCAAAGGAGTCGAGAGCGTCGAGGTTAAACTCTCCTCCGATGTGCCAAACGATGGCCGTATGCGCGGACTGGTCAACACCACCATCAAGAACGCCATTGCGGTCGGGTCGGGCAAGGGAGGCGTGGGCAAAAGCACGGTCTCCGTCAACGTGGCGGTGGCGCTGGCCCAAAGCGGCGCGCGCGTCGGCCTGATGGACGCGGACATCTACGGCCCCAACATCCCCACCATGATGGGCATCGAGCGTCTCCCCCCGCCGACCAAAGAAAAGATCACGCCCGCCAAAGCCTACGGCATCGAAGTCATCTCGATGGGACTGCTCGTCAAACCCGGCCAACCGCTCATCTGGCGCGGGCCGATGCTCAACTCGGCCATCCGTCAATTTCTCAGCGACGTGGAGTGGGGCGAACTGGACTATCTCATCGTTGATTTGCCCCCGGGCACCGGCGACGCGGCCCTCTCGCTCGCTCAAGCCCTACCCCTGAGCGGCGCGGTCATCGTCACGCTGCCCCAGCTCGTCTCCCTCGAAGACGCCTCGCGCGGACTCAACATGTTCCGCTCCCTCGAAGTTCCCATCCTCGGCGTCATCGAAAACATGTCTTTCCTCGAACTGCCCGACGGCACACGCATGGACATCTTCGGCACGGGCGGCGGCGAACAACTCGCGCAAGGGACGGGCGTCCCCTTCCTCGGCAAGATCCCGATGGACCAGAACGTCCGCATCGGCGGCGACAGCGGCAAACCCATCGTGGTCTCGCGCCCCGAATCGCCGGTGGCCGTCGCGTTGCGCGGCATATCCGAAAACCTGGCCGCGCAAATCTCGATGGCCGCGCTCGGCGGCGGGCACGAATTGCCGATCAATATTGTAGAGTAGAAACGGTATAATTCCCGCCATGCCTCCATCCATTATCGGTGTCCGATTCTCGAAAATCGGAAAAATCTACCATTTCGACGGCGACTCCCTCTCGGACCTGCAGGTCGGTGAACACGTGATCGTGGACACCTCCCGCGGGCGGAACCTGGGCGAGGTCGCCGCTGTCCTGGCCACCCCGCCTCCCCCTCCTGAAGAGGGCGGGTGGAGGCGCATCGAGCGACGCGCTTCCCCGCGCGACCTCCTGCTCAAACAATCCTGGCAGGCCAAACAGACCGAAGCCATGATCGAATGCCGCGCCCGCTCCGCCGAATTGGAATTGAAGGGCGTCAAGGTTGTCGCCGCCGAATACAACTACGACGGCACGCGTCTCGCCTTCCTCTTAAGCGCCGAAACCGAAGAGAAGGTGGATCTCAAAACCCTCAAGCGCGACATGCAGAAGAGATTCCCCGGCCCGCAGATCGAACTCCGCCAGATCGGCCCGCGCGACGTGGCGAAACTGATCGGCGGCATGGGCGCTTGCGGACTCGAAACCCGCTGTTGCTCCAAGTTCCTGACCGACTTCAGTCCCATCTCCATCAAGATGGCGAAGGAACAGGGCATCTCGCTCACCCCCACCGAGATCACCGGCATGTGCGGACGCTTGCGCTGCTGTCTCGTCTACGAATACGAGCAATACGTGGCCGCCCGCAAGGAACTGCCAAAACGCAACAAGCGCGTCGTTACGCCGCGCGGCGAGGGCAAGGTGGTGGATGTGTTGCCAATGAGCAACCAGGTGATGGTCATGCTCGACAACGACGAGCGCCACTATCCCGTCACATTCAGCCGCGAAGAACTCCAACCCTGGGACGAACTCGAAGCCCTGCGGCGCAAATCCGAAGCGCCCTGCGACCGTCACGAAGGCGGAGGCTGCACCTGCGGCAAAGCTAGGCAGGAACGCGAATTAAAGCCGGAAGGCGAGCCAAAGCAAGAAAGAGCGCCGAGGCAGGAACGCCCCAGAGAACGCGACCGGAACAAACCCAAAGGAACCAAGTGAGAAGGCGACTTCTCACTTTTCCTTTTCCCGCCTCCTGACACTTAACGCCTGACACCTGAAACTTGAAACATGGAACCTGAAACCTGGAACTCTCCTCAACACATCCTCGTCATCCTCGCCCACCCCGATGACCCGGAATTCTTCTGCGGCGCGACCCTCGCCAAATGGGCGCGCGCCGGCCACAAGATCACATACGCGCTTCTGACCTGCGGCGACAAAGGATTCAATCCGGCCACCCATCCCGATATGACGCCCGACAAACTGTGCGCCATCCGGCATGACGAGCAACGGGCCGCCGCGAACGTGATCGGCGCGCAGGCGGTTCACATCCTGGACCATCCGGACGGCTACCTCGTCCCCGACCTCGACCTCCGCCGCCAAGTGGCGCGCCTCATCCGCAGTCACAGGCCCGACATCCTCGTCACCTGCGACCCGCAGAACCTTTTCGCGCTCTACGGCCTCAACCACCCCGATCATCGCGCCGCCGGACAAGTCGTACTCGACGCGGTCTTCCCTGCCGCCAACAACAAAGCCTACTTTCCCGAACTCATCGCCGAGGGACTCGAACCGCACATGCCCAAAGAAGTCTGGTGCTCGCTCACCAACCAGCCCAACACCACCGTTGACGTGACCGATACGTGGGATATCAAAATGCAAGCCGTTCTCCAACACAAAACCCAGGTGCAGGATCCCAAAGCCCTGATTGAACGCTTCAAGTCCCGCCGCACGGAAGACAGTACCGAAGAGAATCCGCGCTACGAAGAAAAATTCCGCGTGGTGAAATATTCTTAACAGTCAAAGGTCGCAGGTCGAAAGTCACCACATCCGACTTTTGACTTTTGACTTTTGACTTTCGACATTCATCTTTCATCTTTCATCTCTCATCTTTCGGAGTCTCGTCATGCCCTCCTTCCTCCCCGAAGCCCAGTCCCATTTTGAATTTACCCGCGCCCTCCGCCGCGACTTCCACACCCACCCCGAACTCGGCTTCCGCGAGATTCGCACCGGCGGCATCGTGGCGAAGGAACTCGAATCCCTCGGCCTCGAAGTGACCAAAGGCGTCGGCAAGACCGGCGTGGTCGCCCTGCTCGAAGGCGCGCGCCCCGGCCCGACCCTGCTCCTGCGCTTCGACATGGACGCCCTGCCCATCCTCGAAGACACCGGCGCCGACTACGCCTCCCAAACCGAGGGCGTCATGCACGCCTGCGGCCACGACGGTCACACCGCCATCGGTCTCACTGTCGCGAAGATTCTCACCGCGCACAAAAGCGACCTGGCCGGCGCGATCAAATTCTGCTTCCAGCCCAGCGAGGAAGGTCACAACGGCGAGGAGATCGGCGGCGCGGAAATGATGATGAAAGACGGCGTTCTCGACTCGCCCAAAGTGGACATGACCCTCTCGCTACACCTCTGGAACGAGAAACCGCTTGGCTGGGTTCATGTGGCAAAGGGTCCCGTCATGGCGGGCGCGGAGCAATTCAAGATCAAACTCACCGGCAAGGGCGGGCACGGCGCGGTCCCACACGCCACGATTGACCCGGTGGTGGCCGCCGCGCAAGCGATCGGCGCGGCGCAAAGCATCGTGTCGCGCAACGTCGCGCCGCTCGAGACAGCGGTCGTCTCGTTCACGATGATTCACAGCGGGACGGCGTTCAACGTCATTCCGCAGGAGGCGGCGCTGGAGGGGACGATCCGCACCTTCGATCCGCGCGTCCGGCTCAGGGTCCTGGAACGATTCGAGCAGGTGGTGCGCGGCGTCGCGGAGGCAATGGGCTGTCAGGTGGGGATGAACGTCAAGCAGTTGACTCCCGCCCTCATCAACGCGGACGAGGTGACCGCCTCGGTCCAACAAACGGCGCGGCGCGTCCTCCCCGAAGCGGATCACGACGACGCGCCCTATCTCACGATGGGCGCCGAGGATATGGCCTTCATGCAGGAAAAAGTTCCGGGTTGTTATTTCTTCGTCGGGTCAGCCAACCGCGAGCGCGGACTGAATTACGGTCATCACCACCCCAAATTCGACTTCGATGAAGAGGCGCTGGCGCTCGGCGTCGCGCTGATGGCCTCCGCCGCGGCGGATATACTTTCGTAGCGCAATTTGCCGATTTGCGCTATATCATCGCCATCACGCCTCTCACCAACAGCGACGCCGCCAACGCGATGACCACCGTCAACGCGGATATGGTCAGCATGGCGCGCGTCCCCAGTTCGCGCTTCAACACAGACAAGGTCGCCAGGCACGGCAGGTAGAACATCACAAAGCTCGCGTACACCGCCATCTGCTCGGGGGTGAGCGCGGCGGCGAAATCGTTCGTCCCCAAAGCCTGACCAAGCATTACCAACGACAATTCCTTGCGCAAAATGCCGAAGATCAGCGGCACGCCCACCTCGGACGGCAAGCCCATCAACCAGGTGAACGGGCGGACAATGGAATTGAACACATAGGCAAAATCAAAATAATTCAAAATCGCCAACGCCGCGCTTCCGGCGATCAACACCGGCCAGGCTTCCACCACGAACTCGCGCACGCGAAACCAGGCTTTGCTCGCCACGTTCTTTAAAGTGGGCACGCGATAGGGGGGCATTTCGAGAATCAGGCCCGGCGTATCCTCCGGCATCATCTTCGACAGGACGCGTCCGGTCACGGCGATGACCAGCAAATTGAACAAATACAACCCGAACGCGGCCATCGGGCCGAGATAGAACGCCACCAGCCCAAAGACCACCGCCAGCCGCGCCGCGCACGGGACCAGGATCGCCAACGCCGCGGCCAGATACCGGTCGCGCGGCTCCTCCAGCGAGCGCGTGGACATGACCGCCGGAACGTTGCACCCGTATCCCAAAATAAACGGCACAATCGCCTTGCCATGCAATCCAATGCGGTGCATGAAGGCGTCCATCAAAAACGCGACGCGCGGCAGGTAGCCGACATCCTCCAGCAGGCCCAGACCGAACAGAAAGGGCAACAAATACGGCAGGACGATCGCCACTCCCGCCGCGATTCCCTGCAACACGCCCAACACGATCTCCGACAAAAGAGTCCCCTCGCCAAAGGGAGTCAACGCGCCAGTGGTCACCGCCTCGAAAAAAGACAGCACTGGCGGCTCGATCAATTTCCCCATCCCGTACACCGCCTGGAAAAAACCGAACAACACAGCCAGCAAAATGACATAGCCCCACACCGGATGAAGCAACACGTCATCCAGGCGGTCGCGCCAGGTCACGCGCCTCTCGCCGCGCGTCACAAATCGTTCCGCCAACTCCATCGCTTTGGAATGTCGTTCCTCCGCGGACAAAGCATGAATTATGAACGCTTCGCGTGAATGATGAAGGGGTTCGCCCGCTTTTTGCTTGCCGCTTTCAGAATTCATAATTCCGAATTCTGAATTCACATTCACCGCCCGCAAAAACACCTCCTTCACCCCCCTGCCCTTGCTGGCCACCAAAGGCAACACCGGAATCCCAAATTCGCGCGCCAGCCCCTCGCCGTCAATCCGCAAGCCGAGACGCATCGCCTCGTCCATCATGTTCAGGGCCAGCAACACCGGCCGGCCAAGCGGAAGCAACTCCAGGGTCAGCTCGAGCGACTGGGCGAGATGCGAAGCGTCCGCCACATTGATGACCACATCCACTTCGCGTGAGGTCAGATAGCGCAGAGTCTCGCGCTCCGCGGGATTCAATCCATTCAAGGCGTACGAGCCGGGCAGGTCCACCAACTCGATCACCTGGCCCGCCACGCGCACCCGACTTTCGGTAAACGTCACCGTCGTGCCGCTGAAATTCCCCGTTTCCGCTTTATATCCAGCCACCTGGTTGAACAATGTGCTTTTCCCGCAATTGGGTTGGCCGACCAGAGCCGCTCTCATTGAGCAACCTCCACGCGAATCTTTTCCGCCACGCCGCGCCCCACCGCGATCTCGCGTCCATTCACCTCGATCAACAACGGACCTCGAAGCGGCGCGACGCGCAGAACGCGAACGCGGTCGCCCGCGAACAACCCGTGTTGCGACAAACGGGCGCGCATCCTCGCGCCCCCCTCCAGGGAGGCGACCTTCAACCATGTTCCTTGCGGCGCGTCTAATAGTCTCATGTCGGCTTTTATAATCCGATTTCCGCCGCCAGCCAAGTGACAAGTCTCCTCGCCTGGCACAAGATTGCAACAAATCAAAATGACGGAAGGAGTACAATATCTTTAACCGCGAAAGGAGAATTCCATGCCCCGAACATTGATCGCCCTGCTGACCTTAATCCTCCTCTTGAGCGCCTGCGGCCCAACCCAGACGCCTCCCGCGCCGACCCAAGCGGCTTCGCCCACCCAGACGGAATCCACCCCCACGCCGATTCCTCCCACCGCCACAGCCACCAGCGTTCCCACCCCCACCTTTACGCCCGAACCGTTACGGACCGCCTCATTCGTGGAAATCACCGACCTGGTGGAATTGCGTCTCCACTCCGCCGAGGCCTTCAACCCCGTCGCTCCCGGCGCGCAAATGCGCGTGGGCGACGAAGCCCGCGCCAACGACAGCGGCAAAGCACGCCTCGACCTGCTCCCCGACGGCTCCATCGTCCGCCTCGCGCCCAACTCCAACTTCATCCTCGCCGACCTGAAGGGCGACGAGACCGATCCCTACACCCTGCTCGACCTGCTCTTCGGCAAGATCTTCATCATCCTCAACGGCGGCTCGTTGGAAGTGGAGACTCCCTCCGGCGTGGCGGCGGTGCGCGGCAGTATGATGAGCGTCTCATACGACCCGGACGCCGATACCATGACCGCCACCTGCCTCGAAGGTCATTGCAGTCTACGCAATGACCGCGGCGTGATTGACCTGATCGAGGGCCAGGCCGCAGACATTCGCAACGGCGTCCTTTCCTCCGCGCCGCGTCCGCTCACCGACTCCGAACTGCTCGACTGGATCAACTTCGTTCCCGAAGTGGAGCGCGTCGCCGACCGCTTCCCTCGCCTGCGCGATCTGCGCGACAAAATCAGGAACGTCCCGCCGCGCCGATGGCCATAAACCTACTGGAGAAAATAATGGATCGCATAATGTTTTTTGCCTTGGTCGTTCTCGCTTTGCTTCTCGCCGCTTGCGCGCCCTCCTCTGCGTCGCCTGCCGCGACTGATTCCGCCGCCCCCCCAGCGGACGAAGAACCGACCGCCGCGCCGGAGGCAACCCTCCAACCGGCCTCCGCCTCCATTCGGACGGCCACGTTCAGCGAAATCGCCGGCGCGGTGGAAGCGGATGTAACCCTGGACAGTCAGTTTCAACCGGCCAACTTGGGCATGGCAGTTCCGGTGGGAGGTCGGGTTCGAACCGGCGAAGATGGCAAGGCCCGTCTCGATCTCGCGCCGGACGGCACGATCATTCGCGTCGTCCCCAATTCCAGTTTCACTCTCACCGAACTCGCCGGCGGGGAGGGAAATCCCTCCTCCAAGATCGAGTTGTTCTTCGGCAAAATCTTCATCCTGCTCAAGGGCGGAGAAATGAAAGTGGAAACTCCCAGCGGTTTGGCGGCGGTGCGCGGCAGCCTGCTTGGAATCTCCTACGACCCTGCTACCAACTCCATCACCGCCACCTGCCTGGAGGGTCATTGCACTCTGGGCAACGCGGAAGGCATCCTCGAATTGGAAGGCGGGCAAGCCGCGGACATCATCAATGGCGACCTGGCGGACGAGGCGCGCTTCATGACCGAGGAGGAACTCAACGAATGGCTGGAGGAGATCCCGGAAGTGGACGAGTTCATCGAAGAACTTCCCGACATTCCCGATGAAGGCGGGGATGAATCCTCCAGCGGAGTTGCGCCATCCGATGGCGGCGGCGACTCAGGCTCCGAGTAAGGCGCCGCGCCTGCTTCCTATACTATAATTGCTCCATGCATAAAACCATCCTTCTCTCCCTCCTTTGCGCGGCTCTGCTCGCCGCCTGCGCGCCCACGCCGACTCCCCCCACCCCGTGGACGCCTCCGACGCGTTCCGCCACACCCTTGGGACCCGCCGGAAATCAATGCTACTACGTTTGGGCGTATCAACCCTTGCCCGATCTTTCCGAGGAATTTCTCAAAGCCATCCAGGAGATCGCGCCGGAGGCAAAAGCCCGCGCCGAAGCCTACGGTGAAAATTGCGTTTACCCGGATGGAAAATCCACATTCAGCGCCATGGAAACGGGCTTCTACGTATCGCTTCCCGTCAAGGATACAACCGACGAAGAGGCGCTCGGCTCGTGGATCGAACAAATCCTGGATGTGATCGGCCAGTTCGACCCTGCACGCCTCCCAGGGATGAAGGTCGGAAGGCTCAACCTCGTTTTCGCAAGTGAAAACGAGAATATCCCGATGATGATCCTCCTCGCAAAGGCCGAGGAATTACGCGCCCAGGATGTTCATGGCGCGGAACTTTTCCAGGCCCTGCTAACGAACCGCTGACAAATCCCTATAACGCGCCCGCCCCGGAGAATCCCTCCGGGGCGTTTTTGTTCGCGCTTGACAATCCAGCGTTTACAGCGTATACTTCATTTAGTAATTACTAAACGTACTAAAGAGGAAATATGGCCGATTCGCTTCCGCAGATCAAACAGGAATTCATCGAGAGCATGAGCCAGATCAGCCGCTTCTGGGGTTTCCCCAAGGGCGTGGGCGCGATCTTTGGCGTGATCTACCTCTCCCCCGCGCCGCTCTCCCTCGACGAGATCGTGGAACAGACCGGCCTCACCAAAGGCGCGGTCAGCACAGAGGTGCGCGCGCTGGCCCGCCTCGGTCTTGTGCGCCGCTCCGCCAAACTAGCCGACCGCCGCGACTATTACGAAGCCGAGACCGATTTCTACAAGGCTATCCGCTCGATCCTCAAGGAAAGGCAAAACGCCGAGTTCGACCGCGCCGTGGCCTCGGTGAAAGACACGCTCGCCAAACTCGAAGCCGGCGCAACCTACGCCGAGGAGCGCGCCTTCCTGATCGAACGCGTCCAGTCCTTGCAGGACTTCTTCGACGCGCTCGACAGCCTCGCCCGCGCCGTCGTCCGACTCGAGAGCCTGGGCTTTGTCAACATTCAGAAAATTTTAGGAGTTCTCAAATGAAAATCGCCGTCACTGGAGCCTTCTCGTATTCGGGCAAGTACATCACGCGACGCCTGCTCGAACGCGGCGCTGAGGTCGTCACCCTCACCGGCCACCCGAACCGCCCCGACCCCTTCAACGGCCGCGTGCCCGCCTTCCCGCTCGATTTCGCGAACGCCTCTTCCCTGACCTCCAGCCTGCGCGGCGCGGACGTGCTGGTCAACACCTACTGGGTGCGCTTCGACAAAGGCGCAAACACCCAACCCGCCGCCGTGGAAAACACGCGCCGACTGGTGGACGCGGCTGTCGCAGCGGGCGTGAAGCGCATTGTCCACATCAGCATCACAAATCCCTCCGCCGATTCTCCCCTGCCCTACTTTTGGGGCAAGGCCGTCAACGAAAAGTTCGTGATGGATTCCGGCCTCTCTTACGCCATTCTTCGTCCAACTGTTCTGTTTGGCGCGGAAGACATCCTCATCAACAACATCGCCTGGCTGTTGCGTCGCTTCCCCTTCTTTGCCCTGCCCGGAGACGGCTCGTATCGCCTGCAACCCGTCTACGTGGATGACGTCGCCGCGCTCGCCGCGGACGCGGTCTTCGAATCGGGTAACTCGGTTCGCGACGCGGTGGGGCCGGACATCCTCTCGTTTAAGGAGATGGTTAGGCTGATCGGCCAGAAGGTCGGCGCGCCCCGGCTCATGGTCCGGGTGCGACCCGGGTTGGCGCTCGCGGCGGCCCAGTTCCTCAGTCTGTTCGTCAAGGATGTGATGCTCACGCCCGAAGAGGTGGACGGTCTCATGGACGGCTTATTGGTGTCGAAAGACCCGCCGCTTTGCAAGACCCGCCTGGGCGATTGGTTGGAGGAGAATTGGGAGAGCGTGGGAAGGGTCTACGCGTCGGAGATCGCGCGGCATTTTTGAGACATGAAACAACCCGGTCACACAGGCCGGGTTGTTTCATTCGATCGCGATCGCGCCGGGGCAATGGGGATTATCCATGCACCCGTAATACTTTTTCCCTGCCTTCGCTCCTTCGCGATGGATTCGCAAGACCATCATCTTTCCGCACACGGGGCAGGTCGGGGCCGAGTCGCTGCCAGGGCGCCGGACTGCGCGATTGGCCTCTTTCGCCTTCGCCACCGCGAACTGGAAGAGGTGAACCAGGTCGGTAGTCTCGTAGCGATCGTTGAGCGGGATGTGAACGAGCGGAAGACCCTCGGCCAGAAACAGGTCCTCCATAAATTGGTCGCTGGCGCGCGTTTCAGTCTTCGCCACCGACTTCACCAACTCCACGCCCAACGCGGGTTTCATGGTATGCGGATCGCAGAGCAAAAAATCCACGTGCTTGCGGAAGATCTTGTTATAAAAATGCACATTCTCGTTGGGGCGGGCAATGGTGAAGATGTCGGTCAATGCGACCTTGGGGCAAATCATGTATCGGTCTCCCACCATCTTTTGAAGCGCGCGGAGCAAGGCGATCTCCGGCGTGGAGAGAAAATACTCCCGCAGGCGATATGGCAATTCCGTCTTGGTTTGCTTTGAGTCAGCCATCAGGTGATCTACGAAGATTATAGAGGCAATTTCGTCAGGATGCAACGATTAAGCGCGCAGGGTTTCGTTCAATTTCGCAATATGCGCGGGCGTAGTGCCGCAACAACCGCCGATAATTTTCACAGGCCAATGTTTCGCGTGCGCGCAATACACGGACGGCTCCTGCGCGTCGGTGTTGACCCAGCCCACCGCCTCGTCCGCGTAACCGATGTTGCCATACGCGATCAACGGAAAATCCTTCGGGCAAGCGGCCTGCAATTCACCCAACGGTTTCGCCAGGTCGGGCGTTGGCCCGCAGTTGACTCCGAGGGCCGAGACACCCAACGGGAGCAACTCGCGCGCCGCATCGGTGAGCGTCTCGCCGGAGAGAATCCTCCCGTCGCGATTGCAAACAAAACTGACGATGACCGGCGTCCCAGTGATGGTCGCCAACTTCGCGATGATGGCCGCTTCGCGGATCGAGTTGATGGTCTCGACGAGAAACACATCCACGCCGCACTCTACCAAATGATGGACGCGCTCGCTGTGTTCGGCGCGCAACTGATCGTCCGGCGGAACCAGGTCGGGACGGTAACAATCTTCGAGCGTGGAAATGGAACCCGCCACAAAGCGCGTCCTCTCCGACGGGATGGCGGCTAGCGCTTTTCGGGCCGACTCCACCGCGCGGCGCGTTAATTCGAGGGCGCGCTCCGCGTTGCCGCTGGGAGCGAGGGCGCGTCGGTGCGTGCGGAAGGTGTTCGTGGTGAGGATGTCCGCGCCGGCGCGCAGGTAGTCTTCGTGGACATCCTGCAAGACACGCGTCCCTTCGTCGGTGAGAAGCGCGTTGGCGGACCAGAGCGGCAGGCCCGTGTCCACACCGCGGCGATTCAGTTCGGTTCCCGTCGCGCCGTCGAGGATCAGCGGAAAAGCAGTGTTCAGTAACCAGTGATCAGTCATCGGTTTTCAGTGTCCAGATTTTCAGTTGTTATATCAACATCACTTCCACCACTTCCCCCACGCCCAGTCCCGTCGCGTCGGGAGGGATGCGGAGCAGGCCGTCGGCGGCGGCGAGGGTGAAGATCAAATTGCTCTTTCCGAAAATCGGTTCCGCATCATAATTTTCGACTTTCGACTTTCGACTTTCGACTAATCTCACCGGCCACCAATCTTCCCTTCCGGCTTGGGAGGCGAGGTTGACGGTGAGGGTTGCCATCACGGTGGGACGCGGGCGGGGAGTCTGGCCGAGCAATTTTTCGATGACCGGCACAACAAACAAAAATCCGTTCACCAGCGCGCTGACGGGGTTGCCGGGCAGGCCGATGACGGCCTTGCCATTCGCCGCGCCGAGGATGGTCGGTTTGCCGGGGCGGGTGTTGACGCCATGCACGAGGACGCCGGGTTCGCCCAACGAGCGGATCACGTCGGCGGTCATGTCGCGGGTGGAGGCGGAGGAACCGGCGGTGATGAGGAGCGCGTCACATTCGGCGAGGGCGGTTCGCGCGGCGGATTGGAGCGCGGCGAAATCGTCGGGAAGGATGCCGTAGCGGAGCGGTTCCCCTCCGGCGCGCGCGACCAGGGCCGAGAGGGTGTACGCGTTCACGTCGCGGACCTGGCCGGGCCGTGCGGGTTGGCTTGGCTCGATCACTTCGTCGCCGCTGGAGATCAGGCCGACGCGCGGTTTGCGGGCGACGCGGACGTGGGTCAGGCCGAGGGCCATCAGCCCGCCGATCTCCGCTTCGCGCAGGGACGTACCGCGCGGGATGACGATTTGTCCCTGGCGCACGTCTTCGCCGATGGCGATCACGTTTTCCCCCACCGCAACGGCTCGCAGGATTTCGATTTCACCATGCGTAGGGATGGGGCTTGCCCCCATCCCAGAGCGACCGCCAGGGTCGCCCCTACCGATGATTTGGGTGTATTCCAACATGACGACGGCGTCGGCGTTTGAGGGGAGCATACCGCCGGTGTGGATGAGGGCGCATTGGGCCGGGGCGAGGGTCAAGTTGGCGGGTTTACCCATGGGAATCTCGCCGAGGATGGTGAGATACGCGGGCAGGGATTCGGTCGCGCCGAAGGTGTCGCTGGCGCGGACGGCGTAGCCATCTACGGTGGAGCGCGGGAATTCGGGGAGGGGATGCGGGGCGAGGATATCGTCGGCGGTGACGCGGCCGAGGGCGAGGGAAGAGTCGAGGGATTCTGAATCCGGCCCGACCGTCGCGAGATGCGAGAGGAGGAGGGCGCGGGCTTCGTCGGGAGGGAGGAGAGTCAGGAAGGCGGGCATGGGGAGTCGGGGAGTCGGGGAGTCGGATAGTCGAATAGTCGAATAGTCACCTAGTCGCGTGGTCAGCGCAGGAAGAGGGAGAAGGCCAGGAGGTAGGCGGTGAGGGCGAGGAGGGCGGCGGCGAGGGAGACGAGAGGTTTCCAGAGGGGGCGCGCGCCGAGGGCGATGTTGCGGAGGAGGAGGATTTGAAGGATGGCGAAGGGCAGGGTGAGGAAGGCCGGCCAGAGGAGCGCGAAGGAGAGGCCGAGGAGGGGCGCGCTGGCGAGGAACGCGAAGGCGAGGACGACGAGGGCATGATGGAGGGGAATGGCGCGTTGCCAGCCGAGGCGGGTGAGGAGCGTGAGGCGTTCGTATTTGAGGTCGTCGGCGAAGGAGGGAAAGTCGAGAACGAGGAAGTAGGCGAGGGCGAGGGAGGTGACGGGTAGGGCGAGGATGGGGACGAGGCGATGCACGTTTACGGCTTGGAGGAGGAAGGCAAGGGAAGGCGCGACGTAACCGAGATGCGCGGCGAGCAGGAGTTCGCCAAAGCCGCGTCGGGCGAGGTGGAGAGGCGGGACAGCGTAGGCGATGACGATGAGCAGGGAGAGGGCGAGGAAGATCAGCGCGTCTTGGCTGACGCGGCCGGAGAGGAAGAGGATGTAGGCGCAGGCCGCGGCAATGGCAAGCAGGCCGATGGCGATGATGAGGAGGCGGTCGCGCAGGTAGACGCGTTCGGCGCCGAAGAGTCCGTTGATCGGTTCGTTGGCGGGACGGAAGACTTCAGTCAGGAGATTGAGGCTGGTTTGTACGAGGCAGATCCAGGCGAGGCCGAGCGCGAAGGCGGTTGGGTGGATAGAGATGCCGAGATAGTCGGCGATGCCCGCGCCGAGGGTGTAGGCGAGGGAGGCGAAGAGGAGGTGGAGGGGGCGGGAGACAGTCATCGGCGGGCAGTTATCAGTGAGCAGTGATCAGTCATCAGTGTTCAGTTTGCTTGTACACGGATTACGCGGACGCTTCGCGGACGGATTTCACGGATTTTAAATTCTCCGTGTAAATCTTGTAATCCGTGTACCGAGGATTTCAATGAGCATGTTCATGCACGTCCATTTCCAGACAATACATCACATCCGGGTCACATTCGGCGCATTCGAGTTGGAGGGTGGCGTGGCCGATGTTGTATTTGTGGAACAGCACCTCATTGATGGATTGCTGGACAAGGGCGCCTTTACTGACGGAAATGTCATCGGTGAGTACGTGCGCGGAGAGGGCGCGCAGACTACGGTTGATGCTCCACACGTGGACGTGATGGACGCCGCGCACACCGTCCACAGAAAGCAGGTCGCGCGTCAGGCTGGACATCTCCACGTCACGCGGGGCGTTCTCGAGCAAAATGTCGAGCGTCTCGCGCAGGATCGTCCACGCGTTCCACAGGATCAGCGCGCCGATCAAAACACTGACCAGCGGGTCGAGGAAATTCCAGCCCGTGAACCAAATCACCGCGCCCGCGATGACCGCGCCGATGGTGGATAGCACGTCGCCCATCAAGTGGACAAATGCCGAGCGCAGGTTCAGGTCATGGTCACTGCCTTTGTGGACGAGCCAGGCGGTCACCGCGTTGACGAGGAAAGCGATGAACCCGACGCCAACGAGAATGTCCGCTTGGACTTCGGGCGGCGCGACGAAACGTTTGTAGGCTTCGTAGAACACGCCAATCGAGATGACCGCCAGCGAGGTGGAATTGACCAACGCGGCCAAGATTCCCGCGCGCTGGTGGCCGTACGTTCGGCCGCCACGGGCCGGCTGGGTCGTCAGCCACATGGCCAGGCCACTCAGGCCGAGGGCCAGAACGTCTGTGAAGTTGTGGGCCGCGTCCGTGAGCAGCGCGAGACTATTCGCCCACCAACCGGCGAAGGCTTCGACGATGACGAAGGCCGCGGTGATTCCGAGCGAGAGCGCGAGTCGACGCGTGGCTTGCGTGTTTTGAGGAACGTGGAGGTGAGTGGACATAGTTTCAGTAATCAGTAATCGGTTTTCAGTAATCAGTGTCGCGTGTTTGGTGTGTACGTGTGTACCTGTCTACTTCCCCAACGCCTTCTTCAAATCGCGATAATGGATTTGATTATGCAGATACAACATCTTGATCATCTCGCGGATGGTGGTCGGACCGAGGAAGGGATGGCGGCCAACGATCTCCAGGTCGGATTCTTGCAAGCCGAGCGCCCAGGTGACGGAGTTGGCGCGCACAGACTTGTATTGCTCCAGCAATTCGGGCGGAGTCAACTCTTTGGTCTTCTCTTGCTGGCTGGCGTTGTAACGGTCAATCGAGAAATCATCCGTCACGCCCGCGCCGCCCTGGCGGATCTGCTCGAAGAGTTTCACCAGCGCGCGCTCGGAGGTGACGAAGTGCGAGAGCACATTGCGGACTGACCAAACTGAGTCTTCGGTGTAAACGTCCACCTGCCATTGGTCCTCGGTCAGGCCGGTGAAGAAGGCAACGAAGCGTTCTCCTTCGGAGGTAAGTTTGTCGGCGAGTTCGGTAAGTTCGGACATGGTAAACTCCAGTTTCGTAGTTTGATAGTTACGTAGTTCGGTAGTCGCGTGGTCGAGGAATGGATACGTGTGCACCTGATACTCACACCAACGAATACCCGCCATCCACCACGATGGTCTGACCGGTAACGTATTCATTCCCGATTAAAAACTCCAGCGCGGACGTGATCTCCTCGGGTCGCGCGGGACGTTTGAGCGGCAACTTGCTCACCAGCCGCTCCCATTCTTCCGGCGTGACCACATCCGATTGCAAGACGAGTCCCGGCGCGATGGCGTTGACGCGGATGGACGGGGCGTAGGCGCGGGCGAGGACTTTCGTCAGCGACTCGAGCGCGGCTTTGCTGATCGCGTAAGAGGGATAGCGGCTCCAGGCTTTCTGCGCTCCGATGTCGCTGATGTTGACGATCAGCCCGCCCTCGGTCATCAATTTGGAGGCTTCTTGCGCCATGAGGAAAGGCGCTCGCAGGTTGAGGTCGAGGGCGGCGTCCCAGGCTTCGAGGGGTAGGTCGCGCGGATGTCCAACCGGCATGACCGCCGCGGAATTGACTAGGACACGAAAGATGAAAGATGAAAGATGAAAGATGAATGGAATTCGCTTGAAAAGGGAATGAATTTCTTCCGGATTGGACAAGTCGGCTTGGAGGAGATAAGCGCGCTGGTCGAGCGATTCGATTTCCGTTTTCGTGCGCTGGGCTTCGTCTTCGGAGGAATGATAATGGAGCAGGATATCGTATCCCATGCGCGCCAGAGACAGGGCAAAGGCTTTGCCAAGTCGGCGCGCGCCGCCAGTGACGAGGGCGAGGGGCGGGGTCATGGGGTGATTATAAGGTAAACAGAGTAGATACAGAAACCAGGTTTCTCCAAGAAACCTGGTTTCTGATACAAAGTCGCGATCTGTGTACCTATCTACTTGTGTATCCTCACCCCCTAAAGAAGTTCGACACGAAGAACCAGATATTCGCCGGTCGCTCCGCCAGCCTCCGCATGAAGTACGGATACCAGTGCGTACCGAACGGGACGTACACCCGCACGGGATAGCCCTCCTTCACCAACTTCTCTTGCAGGTCGCGGCGGATGCCGTAGAGCATTTGGAATTCGAGTCCCTCTTTCGGCAGGCCCACCTTGTTGGCGTACGAGATCGCGAACTCGATGCGCCGTTCGTCGTGGGTGGCGATGGCCGGGATGGGAGGCACCCGCCCGTCGTCCCGTAGGTTCGAACCGGAGGCGAGGGAGGCGTCGATCAGGTGTTTGGTCAGCAGATCGTAGTTGGCGTCCACGTCCGCTTTTTTGGGGAAGGCTTTGTCCGGCGGCTCTTTGTACGCGCCCTTCACCAGGCGGAACTTCGTCCCCTTCGCCAGCATGGACTTCACGTCCGCTTCGGCGCGGTAGAGATACGATTGTACAGCCATCCCGAAGGTCTCGTGAGTGTAGCCGAGATCGAGCATGGCCCCTTGGATGGCGATGGTGGTGTCGGTGTAGGGCGTGTCCTCGATGTCAATGCGGACGAAGTTGTTGTGTTCCGTGGCGCGCCCAAGGATGCGACGCAGGTTGTCGCGGCAGACCGACTCGTCCAGCCCCATGCCTATCTGGGTCAACTTGATCGAGACGTTGGCGCGCACGCCGGCTTTGTCAATTTCGTCGAGAACGGCTAGGATATCGTCGGTGGCTTGCGCGGCCTCCTCGGTGGTCGAGGTGTGTTCGCCTAGGTGGTCGAGCGTGGCGTTGATCCCCTTTGCGTTCAGTTCGCGGACGGCGCGAATGGCGTCCTCCGCTTTTGTCCCTGCAATGAAACGGGAGGCCGCCTTCCATGCGAACGACCAACCCATCACCAGTCTCTGCGCCCATTGGGCTTTGGAAAGGTAGATCAAAAAGGAGCGGAGCATAGACCTGTCCTTGCGTGAGTATTTTTTCCGCTGCCCTGCCTGCTACCCGTCATTGCGAGGGCGATCTTCCCGAAGCAATCCCCGCGCGCGACAAAGGGATTGCTTCGTCGCCAGAAGAGCGCTAGCTCCTCGCAATGACGGCAAAAAGAGGGCCGGGGAGGGGGTTCTTGTTTATTCTAGCACAAGTACCCCAAACGAATATGTTATACTTTTTTACGTCATTTGTCACCATTCGAGGCCCCTTGAGAAACCGAAACACCCCCCTCATTTTACGCGGCGTCTCCGTTTTATTCCTCAGCGTCGCAGTTGTCATCACCACCCTGGCCCTGGTCAATTACAGCCGCCAGCGCGACAGCTACCCGCCCGGCATGACCATCGCCGGGGTCGCCGTGGGCGGCGTGGACCCGCAAACCGCCTCCCAGCGCATCCTGCAGGTGTACACCACGCCCGTCCAAGTGGAATACGCTGGCGCGGTCATAATGGTGGACCCCAGCCTGGTCGGATTTCAAGTTAACATGGACACCATGCTCGCCGCCGCCGACTTAAGCCGAACCGGCTCCTCGTTCTGGGGTGGATTCTGGGACTATCTTTGGAACCGGCAAACCCCCGCCGCCGACATCCCGCTCAGCGCCACCATCTCCCAGGAACGCCTGCGCGACTACCTCATCACCGAGATTGCCCCGCGCTACGACATTCCGCCCGTCCCTGCCCAACCCATTCCCGGCACAATCAGTTTCAGCCCCGGCACGCAGGGTCAAGCCCTGGACATCGAACGGGCCATCGTACTCATCGAAGACGCCCTGCGCTCCCCCTCCAACCGCGCCGTCGCCCTCACCTTCACGCGCTCGACCGTGGCGCGTCCAACCATGGCCAATCTTGAAGTTCTCATAAAAGGCGTCATCCAATACGCCGGCTTCGACGGCGTGATCGGCCTCTACATGCTCGACCTGCAAACCGGCGAAGAGATTCACTTCGCGCAAGACAACGGCCAGCCGCTGAGCGTGACTCCCGATGTGGCTTTCACCGCCTCCAGCACGATGAAGATTCCGATCATGATCTCGTATTTCAGCGAGTTCGGCAACGCGGCCCTCGATCCCGTCACCCTCGAAGCCATGCTAGACATGATTCGCCGCTCCGAAAATCCGCCCGCCGACAAATTCATGGCGCAACTCGACCCCGCCAGCGGCCCGATCATCGTTACCGATAAGATGATCCGACTCGGCCTGCAAAACACCTTCATCGCCGGCTACTTCGAGCCAGGGTCAAAACTCCTGCGTCCCTATAGCACGCCCGCCAACCAGCGCGCCGACGTTTTCACCGACCCCGACCGTTACAACCAAACCACCCCCTCCGACATGGGCATGTTGCTTGAAGACCTCTACCAATGCGGCGAAACCGGAGGCGGCTCCCTTTCGGCGGTCTTCCCGACCACCATCAACAAAGAGATCTGCCAGCAGATGATAGAGATCCTCGTGCAGGATAAACTCGGCGCCCTGCTCCAAGCCGGAGTTCCTGAAGGCACGCGCATCGCGCACAAACACGGCTGGGTCAGCGACCTGACCGGAACCATCAACAACTTCAGCGACGCGGCCATCGTCTACTCGCCGGGAGGCAACTACGTGCTGGTGGTCTTCGCCTACCATCCCGTGCAAATCGTCTTCGATAAAGCCAATACCATGTTCGGCCAGATATCCCAAGCCGTTTACAACTACTTCAACGCGCCGACGCAGTAACGCGACCAGAAACCAGGTTTCTCGCAGAAACCTGGTTTCTATTTTATAATCCCCCTCATGAGCGCCGCTCTCGGACTGTATCGCCTCCAGCAGATAGATTCCCAAATGGACCATGCGCGCGCCCGGCTCGAATCCATCCGCCAGGCGCTCGAAAACGACCTGGAGTTGCGCCAAGCGCTGGAGCGGGCCGCCTCCGCCGAGGCCGGTCAGCGCGAAGCGGAACGGGCGTTGCGAAACGCCGAAGCCGAGGCGCAAAGTCAAAAGATCAAGATCGAACAGGCCGAATCCAGCCTGTACGGCGGCGCGGTGCGAAACCCCAAAGAATTACAAGATCTGCAAAAGGATGTCGCTTCGCTCAAGAAGCATCTCGCTACGCTGGAGGACCGACTTCTCGAAGCCATGCTCGCCCACGACCGCGCCGCCTCCATCCTGACCCAGGCCGGCTCGGCCCTTTCCGACTTGCAGGCCCGCCGCGGCCACGAGACCCTATCCCTCGCCCACGAACGCGCCAACCTGACTCATACCCTCGAGCGCTTCGAGGCCGAACGCAAAGCCGCCCTCGCCCCGCTCAACGCGCGCGTGCTGGAACAATACGAATCCCTCCGCCGCGACCGGCGCGGGCTGGCCGTGACCACCGTAAGCGACGGAGCCTGTAGCGCCTGCGGCGCCACCCTTACCCCCGCTCAAAAACAACTGGCTCGTTCCAGCGGATCGCTAACTACTTGTCCCACCTGCGGACGTTTCCTCTTCGCAGACTAACATGACCAGCGAAATTCACCTCTTCTCTTATTTACTCGGTTTGGTTTCCGGCCTTCTGCTGGCGTTCATTTACAGCAAAATGGTTCCGCTCTTCAAAGAGATGCGCGCGAATTGGAGGCAACAACGCGAGGAATCCGCCGCGCGTCGCGCCACCAGCGTGGAGGACAATTTCCGGCGGGTCACCTTGCGCCGCGCCCAGGGGATGCATTTGGCCGCGCCGCTCTTCGCCCTCGACGAAATCCTCTTCCCGCCTTTGCTGATCGCCCCGCCGCCGCGCGTGGAACCCGGCGGCCCGCTTCCCCCAGACGACGCCGTCAACCAGACCCTGCCCTACATCCCCGACTGGCCCGAACTTGCCACCGTCTACCGCGCCCCCACGCTGACCCTGCCACAAGCCTTATCTGGCGGAAGCAACCTCGTCATCACCGGCGCGGATGGAGCCGGTAAAACTGTGGCATTGGCCTACCTCGCCTCGTTGGCCGCCAACAAGGACGCGCGCTTGGGAGAATATAGCGCCATCGTTCCCTTCCTCTTCCACGCCGCCGATTTGAACCTGCCGGTCGGCGACCCAAAGAATATTCTCAATCCCATCATTGATGTCGCCTCGGAATTCATGCCCCTGCTCGACGTTGGCCGGATTCCTGGCTTTGTGCAATTCAGTTTTCGCGCCGGCACGGCCCTGCTTCTGCTGGATGGATTCGATGAACTCGCTCCCGAGGCGCAAACCACGGTGACCGACTTCCTAAAAACCCTGATTGCCGCATATCCCAAGTGCCGCGTTGTCACCACAGCCATCCCTGAACAGTTGGGCGGCCTGGCCGGTTTGGGCTTCGCCTCCCTGCCGCTCATGGGTTGGAGCGGACAAACGCAAAAGCAGTTTGTCCACAAATGGGGCGAATTGTGGACTCGCTTCGTTGGGAATGAGGCCTGGGCGCAGGCCAATCTTCAGGCCGTTGACCCCCAACTGATCGAAGTCTGGTTGAATGTGGGCGCGCAATTCCTCACCCCGCTCGAACTGACCCTGAAAGTGTGGGCCGCTTTCGCAGGCGATTGCCTCGGCCCGCATACCTTGGAGGCCATCGCGGCGCACATCCGCCGCATCGCCCCGTCGGGAACGCCGCCCGCCGCGCTCGAAACCCTCGCCATGCAGGCGGTGGTCAACGCGCAGATGGTCTTCGATCCGCGCAAGGCGCGCGACTGGGTCAAGAGTTTCGAGGTGGTGGAAGAAAAGCCGGTGGAGGGCGCGCCCGGTCTGGCGGAGGGCGAAGCGGCCTCGAAGACCGGTCCGCTGGGGAAGAAGGAAAAAGCCGCGACGGTCCAAACCGCATCGTCGGGCCTGCTCAACAAAATGGTTTCGAGCGGATTACTGATCTCCCATGCCAGCAATCACATGCGCTTCGCTCATCCCGTATTTGGCGGATACCTGGCCGGCCGCGCGATGACCGCCTTCAACGCGGAGGATACCCTGCTCAACCAACCCGCCTGGAGCGGAAAATTGCTGGCCCTGCGTTATTACGCCGCGCACGGAAACCCCAATCGCATCGTGGATTACCTGCTGGCCCAGGAGGATCGCGTCCTGCAGCGCCTGTTGATGACTGCCGCTCATTGGATGAAAGACGCGCCGCGCGATGCGGTGTGGCGCGGCAAGGTGATGTCGGGGTTGGCGCGCGTCCTTCAATCGGAGGAAAATCCGCGCACCCTGCGCGCCCAGGCGATGGCCGCCTTTGTCTTGTGCGACGATCCGGCGGCGGGCGCGTTCTTCCGCCAGGCGTTGCAATCGCTCTCGTTCGAATTGATTTCCCTGGCTGCCCTGGGAAGCGGCGCGATCCAGGATACGAAGGCCATCGAATTGCTGGCCTCCACCATTACGGCTCCCAGCGCGTCGGCGCGACGCGCGGCCTGTCTGGCGTTGGTGGCTATCGGTCAACCTTCTGCGCTCGAAGCGGTGGCGCGCGCCCTGCTCCAGGGCGATGACGAAACCCGACGCGCCGCGGCGGAGGCCCTCGCCAACGATCCGAAGGAAGGACACGAAATGCTGCGCGACGGCGCGACCATGGCCGACATCCTGGTGCGGCGCGCGGTGGTGTATGGTTTGTCGCGCATTCACGAACCGTGGGCGGCCGAACTGCTCGCAAAGATTCAAGTGGAGGACGATCAATGGATCGTCCGCAACGCGGCTACGGAAGTGATCGAGTCTCGCACGACCGCCGGGAATCCGTACATTCCGCGTCCGCTCACGCCTCCCTCACAAACGCCGTGGTTGATCGAGTTTGCCGGAAAGCAAGGCGTGGGGATTTCGCCCGGCTCGCCGGCCATTGACCTGCTCCTTTCGGCGGTGAAAAACGGAAACGAACTCGAACAACAAGCCGCCCTGCACTACCTTCGCCGCACGCCCAGCGAGGGCGCGATCAAGACTCTCTATCAAGCGATGCAAAGCGGCGACACGGAGATGCGCGAAGCCTGCTTCCGATTCTTGTGGGAGGCGGCGGCGAGCGGAGTCAACCTGCCCAATCCTTCCCAGTATGGACTGGACTAGAAATTATCGGCGCGGCCTCATTGACACGTTGGAGTTTCCATGACAGATCATTCCCTGCTCCTTACTATCGCCGTCCTGGGTGGAACCGGCAAAGAAGGCAAAGGACTCGCCTACCGTTGGGCGAAGGCGGGATATCGCGTCCACGTCGGCTCGCGGGATGCGGCTAAAGCCGAACAAGCGGTGAAAGAGATCCTGGGCCTGCTCGAAGGCGAAGCCGCCATTGAAGGCATGACCAATCTCGAAGCCGCGCAAAAAGCGGATATCGTCGCGCTGACCGTGCCGTACGCGGCGCACAGATCCACGCTCGAGTCGGTGAAGGACGCGCTCAAAGGCAAAATCCTGATTGATGTGACCGTTCCCCTCGTCCCGCCGAAAGTGGCGACGGCGCAAATGCCCGCCGCCGGTTCCGCCGCGCAGGAAGCGAAGCAAATCCTCGGCGAGGATGTCCAAGTCTGCGCCGCGTTCCAGAATATTTCCCATGAACACCTGCTCGACGACGGCGAGGTGGATTGCGACGTACTGGTCGCCGGCACAACCAAGGAAGCGCGCGCCGAAGTCCTCAAACTCGTCGAAGCCGCCGGTCTCATCGGCTGGGACGCGGGTCCGCTGGAAAACTCGGCGGTGGTCGAGGGGCTCACCAGCGTGCTGATTGGCATCAACAAGAAGTATGGAAGCACGCACGCCGGAATCAGGATAACGGGCGTTGAAAAATAGTAATCAGTGGTCAGTCATCAGTCACTGATCACTGATTACTGAAAACTGGTCACTGATGTCCCTCACCCTCACCCCTCTCCTCGGAATCCCCCTCATCCGCCATGGCGACGACCTGGCGGATATTCTTCTCTCCTCCCTCGCCTCATCCCCCGCCCCTCGTCGCTCGTCGCTCGAAGACGGCGACATCCTCGTTGTCACCTCCAAGATCGTCAGCAAAGCCGAGGGACGGATGGCGAATCTCGCAACTGTCACCCCGAGCCAACGCGCCCGCGACCTCGCCCGCCAATCCGACAAAGACCCGCGTGTTGTGGAACTCATGTTGCAGGAGAGTAACGAAGTCCTGCGCGTTCGCCCCGGCACGATCATCGTGGAACACCGCCTCGGCTTCATCTGCGCCAACGCGGGGATTGACCACTCCAACGTGGACCCCACCCCTAGCCCCTCCCCAAATGGGTACATATGGGGAGGGGAATCCGACTCTCCTTCCCTCTCAGGAAAGGGGCCGGGGGTTAGGTCCGAGGACTTTGTCCTCCTCCTCCCCTGCGACCCCGACCTCTCGGCCCGCCGCCTGCGCGAACAAATCGAAACAAAAACCGGCAAACGAATCGGCGTGATGATCGTCGACTCGCACGGGCGCGCCTGGCGCATCGGCACAGTGGGCATGTGCATCGGCCTGAGCGGAATCCCCGCCATAGTGGATGAACGCGGCTGGAAAGACCTCTTCGGCTACGAGTTGCGCGTCACCGTCGTGGGCGTCGCAGACGAATTGGCCGCGGCCGCCTCACTCGTGATGGGCCAGGCCGCTGAGGGGACTCCCGCCGTCCACGTGCGCGGATTTCCATATCCGCTGCGCGAGGGCTCGCTCAAAGAACTTTTACGCCCGAAAGAACAAGACCTGTTTCGATAAGAGGCAACATGAAATTCATCCCTCCGCAATACCATGATCTACTTGAACCCAAAACCCGCGCGCTGCTCTTCCTCGCCACCACCATGCCCGACGGCTCGCCGCAAGTGACGCCCATCTGGTTCAGCGCCGACGAACGGCACATCCTCATCAACTCCGCCAAAGGCCGCGTGAAAGACAAAAACATGCGCGCCCGCCCTCGCGTCGCCCTCGTCATCCAAGACCCCCACGACCTCTACCGCTACATCCAAATTCGCGGCCGCGTCGTTGAGATCACCGAAGAAGGCGGCCTCGAACACATCAACGCCCTCTCGCTCAAATACGACGGCGAACCCTGGAAAAAGAAGGCCGACGAAACGCGCGTCATCTACAAGATTCTCCCCGAACATGTGGACGCCCACTAACCCCGACGACCTCCACGCCTTTCTGCGGACTCGCCGCTCCATCCGCCGCTTCAAACCCGACCCCGTTCCGGCTGAGGTCCTCTCGCGCGTCCTCGCCACCGCCGCGTACGCCCCCTCCGCCCACAACCTCCAACCCTGGCGCTTTGTCATTGTGGGGCGGATTGGCAATCCGCCCTACGAAGCAAGGCAACGCCTCGCCCACGCCCTCACCTCCGCCATGCGCCGCGACATGACCTCCGCTGGCGCGCCCGCCTCCGAAATCGAATCCCGCGTCGCGCGTTCCATCCAACGCATCCACGACGCGCCCGCCCTCCTCCTCCTCTGCCGCGACGTGACCGCCGTCAAATCCGACGCGCCCGAAGAAGGGATCATGTCCATCCAATCCGTCGCCGCGGCCGCTACCTACCTCCTCCTCGCCGCCCACGCCGAGGGATTGGGCGGAAACTGGATCTGCTGGCCCTTGTACGCGCAAAAGGAGACGCGCCAAGCGCTGGAATTGCCAGAGGCGTGGGAGCCGCAGGCGATGGTGTTTATGGGATGGGCCGAGGAGGAGCCGAGAGAGAAAACTTTGTTACCGCCAGATAAGGTCATGCGATTTCAGTGAAAATTCTCGCCCTCGCCGGCGGAGTCGGCGGCGCGAAACTCGCGCACGGACTCGCCCAAATTCTCCCTCCCGAAGACCTGACCGTCATCGTCAACACCGGCGACGACTTCGAGCATTTGGGGTTGTACATTTCCCCAGACCTCGACACCGTCTGTTACACGCTCGCCGGACTCGCCAACCCCGAAACGGGCTGGGGTCGCGCGGACGAGACGTGGAACGCGATGGCGAATCTCAAACGCCTCGGCGCGCCGGATTGGTTCAACCTCGGCGACAACGATCTCGCGACACACGTCGAACGGACGCGGCGACTGAAAGAGGGAAAAACGCTCTCCGAGGTGACGCGCGAGTTTTGCGCGGCGTGGGGAATCCGTCACACCGTCCTGCCGATGAGCAACGATCCCGTGCGGACCATCGTTGAAACGGATGAGGGCGACCTGCCCTTCCAGGAATATTTCGTGCATCGCAAATGTGAGCCGCGCGTCAAAGCCTTTCGGTTTGAGGGGCTCGAAACGGCCTCACCCGCCCCGGGGACGCGCGAAGCGATCCAGTTGGCGGAGGCGATCCTCGTTTGCCCGTCGAATCCGTGGGTGAGCGTTGATCCCATCCTGCGCGTCCTCCGCCTCCCGTCTCCCGTCCCCCGTCCCCCGTCCATCGTCGCTGTCTCTCCCATCATCGGCGGAAAAACGGTAAAAGGCCCGGCGGCAAAGATGTTCGCCGAGTTGGGAATCGAACCTTCGGCGCTGGCGGTGGCGGAGCATTATGAAAATTTTCTAACCGGAATCGTAGTGGATTCGGTGGATTCGGAACTGGCAAAACGAATTAGAATCCCCACGCTTGTAACCGACACGCTTATGAATTCCATTGCAAGCCGCGTACAATTGGCGCAAAAGACAATTCACTTCGCTGGGAATTTGCTTTCATGACACTTTGGGCTATCGTGCCTGTAAAACCGCTGCGGCGAGGGAAGTCACGACTCTCCCCCGCCCTCTCTGAAGACGAACGCGCGAACCTCAACGAGGAGTTGCTCGCGCACACCCTCCAAACTCTTTCTGAATTGAATGAACTGGAACAAGCGCTGGTGGTGAGCCGCGATCCGCACGCGTTGACGATCGCGCGCAACTACGGCGCGCGCACCGTCCGCGAGGATGGACAGCCGCATCTCAACACCGCGTTGACGCGCGCTACGGTGGTCGCGCAACTTCACCGCACCAGCGGCGTGCTGGTGTTGCCGGTGGATTTGCCGCTTCTTACGCGTGACGATGTGCGGACCCTGCTCAACCTGGCGGTGAACCCGCCCGTGGTGGTCATCGCTCCCGACCGCCATGAGAAAGGCACGAACGCGCTGTTGATCTCCCCCGCCGGTTTGATCGAGTACGATTTCGGCGAGAATTCCTTTGAGCGTCACTGCGAACGCGCGAGGGAGGCCGGCGCGCGTCTGGAGATCGTAAAGCTTCCCTCGCTCGGCCTGGATTTGGATGTGCCGGAAGACCTGGCCCTCCTAGACAAATTTAAACGCCTGGTAATTCGGTGACAGATTCCTTGCTTTGAGGTTTCTTTCGTCAGTTTCTTCCACCAGGTGGGGGCGCTATAATGAAATAGATCGTTCTCAATTTCACAATTTAATACTCCGGTAAACAACTGCCATGTTCTGTCATGCGAGACGCCAGCGCTTTTCTGGCGTCGAAGCAATCTGCCTTCACGCAAAGATAGAGTACGGTAGCGCAAAACACTTTTCAAGCGAGGTGTTCAATGGAAACGACAGAAACCGTCAACGCCCTCTTTATGACAAAAAAGCGCCTTGAGACCGAATTGCTCAGGTGCGAGTATTGCGAAGAGAAGCCCTGCCGGGAGGCATGCCCAGCCAACTGTTCGCCCGCCGATTTCATTATGGCGGCGCGCGGCGGAAGCGCCTCCGACCTCCAACGTTCGGCCGGCGAGATCATGCGCAACAATCCGCTCGGCGGCGTGTGCGGACTGGTCTGCCCGGATACGTTGTGCATGGCGGCCTGCTCGCGCAAAAACTTCGACGGGGCGATTGACATTCCGCGCATGCAAGCCACCATCGTGGAGATGTCCAAAAATTTGGGCGGGATTCCCACATTCTCGCTTCCGGCCCTGAACGGAAAAAAGGTCGCGGTGGTAGGAGGAGGCCCGGCTGGACTGGGCGCGGCCGCGTCGCTGGCGCAGATGGGCTACGCCGTGGACCTCTTCGAGTCACGCGACAAACTGGGCGGCGCGCTCAACCTGATCCCCGACGACCGCCTCGACAAGCGCGTGGTCGAGAGCGACATTGAATTCCTGCTCTCGGTGGGGCAGATCACCCCCAAAACCGGCGTGACCGTGGACAATCCCAAGTCCCTGCTCAAGCAAGGCTACGACGCGGTTTGCGTGACGGCTGGCTTGTGGAAGCCCATGCAACTCGGCGTGGAAAATGAAGACCTCACCATCACCATGCCCGAACTACTCGCCGCCCCGGAAAAATTCCAATTCCACGGACGCGTGGCCATCGTGGGCGGCGGCGCGACTGCCGTGGATTGCGCGCTGACCGCCAGGGAGCGCGGCGCCAGGCACGTGGAAATGTTCATGCTCGAGAAACTGTCCGAGATGCCGCTCACTGCCCGCGAGCGCGCCGACTTGCTGAAATACGATATTGAGGTCACAGGCCGCACGCGTGTGACGCGCATCCTCAAAGATGGTCAAGGCTTGTGGGGCATCAAGACCATGAAAGTCCACCTGCCGATCGGCGAAAAATTCCATCCAACAAAAGTGGTTGATGTGGAAGGCACCGATTGCCTCAGTTCCGATTTTCACGCGGTCATCGTCTCGATTGGGATGCGTTCCACCTTGCAACGCGAACAAGCCGAAGGCTTATTTTACGCGGGCGATATGATGACCGGGCCAAAGACGGTTGTCCAAGCGGTTGCTTCCGGCAAAAATGCCGCGCTCGAAATTGACGCATACCTGAACAAGCAACCCAAGCCGGTCATCGAAAATCCATCCAAGTCGCGCTACGCGCTTCCGGGTTTCAACCCCGTGCCGGTCTCGCTCGATGCCGATTTCTTCGGGCGCAAGATCCGCTCGCCGTATCTGCTCTCCGCCTCGCCCATGACCGACGGTCTGGATCAAATGAACAAAGCCTACAAGGCCGGTTGGGCCGGCGCAGTGATGAAAACCGCCTTCGACAACATCCCGATCCACATCCCCTCGGAATACATGTTCCAATTTGGGCCGACCACCTACGGCAACTCGGACAATGTCTCCGGTCACCCGCTGGATCGCGTCTGCCGCGAGATCAGCCAACTCGTCAAAGAGTGGCCCGATCGGTTGACGGTCAGTTCGACGGGTGGGCCGGTTACTGGTCACGACGAGAGCGATCGCAAGGGCTGGCAGTCCAACACCAAGAAGCTCGAAGCCGCAGGCGCGATGGCCATCGAATATTCGCTGTCCTGCCCACAAGGCGGTGACGGAACCGAGGGCGACATCGTCTCGCAAAACGCCGCGCTGACCGCCAAGATCATTGACTGGATCCTCGAAGTCGGCGACGCGGACGTTCCCAAGCTCTTCAAACTGACCGCGGCCGTCACGTCCATCGTGCCGATCCTGCGCGCCATCAAACAGGTGTTCGCCAAATACCCGAACAAGAAAGCGGGCATCACCCTGGCGAACTCCTTCCCCACGCTGGCATTCCGCCCGTCCACGTCGCGCCGCTGGGACGAGGGCGTCATCGTCGGTATGAGCGGCGAAGGCGTGACCCCCATCTCCTACCTGACCCTGGCGAACGCCGTGCCAGAAGGCATCGAAATCTCCGGCAACGGCGGCCCGATGGATTACAAAGCCGCCATGAACTTCCTGGCGCTCGGCGTAAAGACCGTCCAATTCTGCACCATCGCCATGAAATACGGCGTGGGCATCATCCACGATCTCGAGTCTGGCACGGCTTTCCTGATGCAGGAACGCGGGATAAAATCAATGAAAGAGTTGATCGGCATCGCCCAACCCAAGCCGGTCACCGACTTCATGGCGCTGACCGCGACCAAGAAGGTATCGCAGATCAACCTCGACCTGTGTACCTCCTGCGGCAACTGCACACGCTGCGGCTACCTGGCCATCTCGTTCGATGACAAGTTCCGCCCGTGGACCGACGCGGCCAAGTGCATCGGTTGCTCCATCTGCGCCCAGAAATGTTTCACCGGCGCCATCGCCATGCGCGACCGCACGCCCGAAGAACTGGCGATGTTGCGCGAGGATTAAACCAAGAACACGCCACGGATTACGCCGATTTTCACGGATTAAAAAATCCGCGCTCATTCGTGCGCGAAGCGTCCGTGGCCGAGGTTTGTTTGAGAAATAGGACCCAATCCAACCCTGGAAAGGATTTACACCATGACCATCCGATTCGAGAACGGCATCGTCGCAACACTTGGCAAGGATAACAAAGTAATGTGGAACGCCTCGGTTGTGACCGAAGGCGAGCAGATCGCGGCCGTCGGTCCCTCCGCGGAGATGAAAGCAAAATACCCCAAAGCCGAAAGCGTGGACTGCGCCAACAAGGTCATCCTGCCGGGCTTCATCTGCACGCACCACCATTTTTATTCCACCTTTGCGCGCGGCATGGGCATCCCCGGCGAACCGGCCTCCAACTTCGTGGAAGTGCTCGAACGCCTGTGGTGGAAAGTGGACCGCGCCATCATCGGCGACGACATCCTGCTCTCGGCGCAAATCCCGCTGATCGAGTGTATCCGCAACGGGACGACCACCATCATTGACCACCACGCTTCCCCCTCCGCCAGTGATGGGTCGCTCGACATGATCGAGTCTGCCGTCCGGCAGGCAGGCGTGCGCGCTTCCCTGTGCTACGAGGTCTCGGATCGCAACGAGATGGGAGAGGGCATCCGCGAGAACGAACGCTTCATCAAGAAGGTTGGCAGGGGCGATGGCCAGGTCGCGGCCATGATGGGCCTGCACGCTTCGTTCACAGTATCCGACCAGACCGTGGAACGATGCGTCGGTATCGCGAGGGACGCGGGAGTCGGCTGTCACATCCACGTGGCGGAAGACGCGGCCGACCGCAAAGATTCCCTCGAAAAGTACGGCGTCCCCACCGCGACGCGTCTCCACAAACTTGGCGTGACCGGCGAGAAATCCATTTTCGTCCACTGCGTCCACATTGACGAGTCGGAAATGGACGCCATCGCCGCCACCAAGACCATCGTGGTGCACAACCCCGAGTCGAACATGAACAACGCCGTGGGCGTGACCAAACTGCTGAAACTGCTCGGCAAGGGCATCCTGGTTGGCCTCGGCACGGACGGCATGAACTCGGATATGCTCACGCAAATGCGCTGCGCCTACCTGCTCCACCGTCTCGACAACCGCGACCCACGCGTGGCCTTCCTCGAAGCGCCGCAACTGCTCCTGCAAAACAACGCCGACATCGTGGAGCGCCAATTCGGAATCCGCGTGGGCGAGATCGCGGTCGGACGTCCCGCCGACCTGGCCATCATGGACTACTGCCCGCCCACCCCACTGAGCGAGGCGAATTTCCTCGGCCACCTCATCTTCGGGCTGGTGGATGCGACCGTGGACACCACCGTCTGCCGCGGCCAGATCCTGATGAAGAACAAGCGGATCCTGACGATGGACGAGGAACGCCTCGCCGCGCGTTCGCGCGAACTCGCGCCGTTGATGTGGAAGAGATTGCAGGCGATGTAGTCGGTTGGTCGAATAGTCTGATAGTCTGATAGTCAAATAGTCGCACAGCATGATTGGCGGCTTTTGCAGATAAGCGGATGTTGACGACTCATCCGCTTATCCGTTTTAAATCCGCTGACCACTTTTATCTATACAAATCGGATAATCCAACTCCGTCTTACGCTATAATGTGACCCACATCATCTGACTCCCCAAAAGGAAAAATAAACATGGAACGCGTCGCTTTATATTTGCAGGATTCGCACGACCTTCGCGATGGACTGGATTACGCCCGCTACGCCGAGCAACGCGGCTTCGAAGCCGTCTGGCAGGCGGAGAGTCGTCTCGTGCGCGACGCCATTGTCCCGATGGCCGCCTACGCCGCGGTCACCGAGCGGATCAAGGTCGGCTCGGGCGTGCTAAACAACTGGACGCGCAACATCGGCCTGCTCGCCGCCACCTTCCTGACCCTCGACGACCTCGCCCCGAACCGCGTCATCTGCGGCATCGGCGCGTGGTGGGACCCGCTCGCCAAGAACGTGGGCATTGATCGCAAGAAGCCGCTGACCGCCATGCGCGAGACCGTCGTCGTGATGAAGAAACTGCTCAACCTGGAACGCGTCACCTTCGATGGCGAGTTCATCCACGTCAACGAGATCGAACTCGATGTCGTTCACGGACGCCGCGAGCCGCGCAACGTCCCGATCATGATCGGCGCGACCGGCGACAAAATGATGGAAATGACCGGCGAGATCGCGGATGGCTGTGTGATGAACTACTGCGTCGCGCCCGAATACAACGATACCGCCCTCGAACTGCTCGACACAGGCGCGCGCAAAGCGGGACGCAAAGTGGAAGACCTTGACCGCCCGCAACTGATCGTCTGCTCGGTGGATCACAACCACGACGAAGCCTTCGACCACACCAAGATGTTGCTGTGCCAGTACATGGCGCAGCAGCCGCACATCGCCAAAGCCTCGGGCGTGGCGGACTCGGTTGTGCAGGAAATCCAGTCCATTCTGGGCTGGCCGGCCACAAAGGAACAGATCAACAAAGCCAAACACCTCGTCCCCGACGCGCTGGTGGACAAGATCACCGCCTCCGGCACGCCCGAAGAAGCCAAAGCCAAAGTGGAAGAATACAAGAAGCGCGGCTGCACCTGTCCCATTCTCTACCCCGTGGGCGGGAACTTCAAATTGCTGATAGATACGTTTGCCCAGAAGTAGCGCACAGAACCCCGGTTTCTCCAAGAAACCGGAGTTCTGTTTACGAGCCGGGTTTCTGGTTGATTGTCACCCGCAAAACATGAGCCACGTCACTGGACGTGGCTTTTTGCTTCGGCTATCCTTGCCGCCACTAGACTGACCGGTCGGTCTAGCGCGAAAACCATGACAAACGCCTCCCTCCCCCACGAAACCCGCGAACGGATTCTCGACGCGGCAGTCAACATTTTTGCCAGCAAGGGCTACCACGCCGCTAAAGTGGACGACATCGTAGCCGAGTCCAACACCTCCAAAGGCTCGTTCTATTTTTACTTCCCCAGCAAACAGGATATTTTCCTCGCCCTGGTGGATTCCTTCGCCGACTTGCTCGAACGCCGCCTCATGGATCGTTTGGAGCGCGAACCCAGCGGGATGGTCCGCATGGACGCGGCCCTCCGCATTTGCCTCGAAACGTTCGACCAGTATCGCGGGCTGGCGAAGATCGCCCTTGTGCAGGCCACCGGTCTGGGCGCGGCCTTCGAGGAGAAACGACGCGCCGTCAATGACCGCTTCATCGCCATCATCAAAAAGAATCTCGACCAGGCCGTAACGGACGGAAGCATTCCGCCGCTGGACACGGAGGTCGCGGCCGTCGCGTGGATGGGCGCGCTGAACGAGATCGTCATGCGCTGGGTTCACACGGGTCAACCCGACCCCGAAACGGCCCTGCCCTCCCTGAGGCGATTGCTCCTCCAAAGCGTGGGAGTGAGCGCCGAGAAGATCGAGCGCCTGGAAAATCAATAATTCGCCACAGGCGAAAAGGATGAACGGAATTTTCACCCCTTCCCCTGTGGTCAAAGACACAAACCCATTTTCAAAGGAGAATCCTTACATGTCCCGCGTTCGTCTTTTGTTCATGATCGTCATCGCCGCGTTGTTGGCCGCGGCCTGCGCGCCCGCCGCGACCGAAGCGCCCGTCACGTTGAAGATCGCGGTCCTGCCGATCATCGACGCGCTTCCGATGTACGTCGCGCAGCAGGAAGGTTTGTTCGCCAAGCAGGGCGTGATCGTGGAGTTCGTCCCCGTGGCCTCCGCGCCCGAACGCGACCAACTTCTCGCGGCAGGCCAGGCCGATGGAACCATCAACGAGACATTGGCCGTAATGAACTTCAACAAAGAGTCCATCCAGATGCAGGCCGTCCGCTACGCGCTCGTCCCCACCGAGGGACACGGCCACTTCTTCATTCTCGCCTCCGCGCAAAGCGGCATCACCACCCCCGAAGGTTTGAAGGGCGTCGAGATCGGCGTTTCGCAAGGAACGGTGATCGAATACGTCACCGAGCGTTTGCTTCAATCCGCCGGGCTGACCGCCGACGAGATCAAGACCATCGCCGTGCCGAAGATTCCCGATCGCATGTCCCTGCTCGCTTCGGGCGAACTCAAGGCGGGCGTTATGCCCGACCCACTGGCCTCGCTTTCGATGCAGCAGGGCGCGGTCAACGTGCTGGATGATTCGGCCTACCCTCAATACGGTTTCAGCGTGATCTCCTTCCGCAAGGAAGTGATAGACGCCAGCCCCGACGCCATCAAAGGTTTTCTCGCCGCCATCGAGGAGGCTACCGCCCGGCTCAACGCCGACCCGTCGAAATACAACAACCTGTTGAGCGAGCAGAAACTCGTCCCCGAACCGCTGATCGGAAAATTCCAAGTCCCGCCCTTCCCCGCCGCCGGCGTCCCGACCGAGGCCGAGTGGGCCGACGCGCTGGCCTGGGCGAAAGAAAAAGGCATGTTGAGCGCGGACGTCGCGTACGCGGACTCGGTCAACGCCACGCTGTTGCCGTAATTCGTCGGGACGGACCCGTTGGGGCGAACCTGCGTGTTCGCCCGCCGCCTCTGACCATCCAAGGGCAGACACGCAGGTCTGCCCCTACTTTATTTCATGATCCGCACCCGCAACCTGACCTTCGGCTATCCCCACGCCCCGCCCCTCTTCCAGGATTTCAACTGGACGGTTCAACGCGGCGAAACGTGGACCATCCTCGGCCCCTCCGGTTGCGGCAAAACCAGCCTGCTCTACCTCCTCGCCGGTCTGACC
The DNA here is from genome assembly GCA_964625215.1 of uncultured Anaerolineaceae bacterium. Lineage (GTDB taxonomy): Bacteria > Chloroflexota > Anaerolineae > Anaerolineales > Villigracilaceae > Denitrolinea. The sequence continues at coordinate 37,186 of CAZVAX010000012.1, forward strand.
CAACCCCGAAGCGGCTCCATCGAAATTGACGGACAGGCCCTCGCGCGTCCGCGCCCGCGCACCGGACTCATCCTGCAAGACTACGGCCTCCTCCCCTGGGCGACGGTTCGCGACAACGCCGAACTTGGTTTGCGCGTCCGCGACTTTTACGGCCCCGACGGGACTCACGCCCCGCGCGACCACCAACGCGCAGACGCGACTCCCTGGCTGGCGCGGCTCGGCCTCGCCGAGCACGCGGACAAATTCCCCTCCCAACTTTCGGGCGGACAACGTCAACGCGCGGCCATCGCGCGCACCCTGGCCCTCGAACCCGACCTGCTACTGATGGACGAGCCCTTCTCCTCGCTCGACGCCATCACGCGCGAAGACTTGCAAAACCTGACGCTCTCCCTGTGCGCCGAGCAAAACCTGACGCTGGTCGCGGTGACTCACGCCATCGAGGAGGCCGTGTCGCTGGGACGAAAGATTCTGCTGCTCGGCGCCGCGCCGAATACAGCGGCACGCGTTTTTGAAAACCCAAACGCGGGCAAGAGCGATCATCGAAACAGCGAGGAGTATCGCGAGTTGTGTGTCGTGTTACGCGAAGAAATGCAACTTGGTAGAGGGGAGAAACAATGAAACGACGCGACGTGCTTCTCGCTACACTCGGACTCATCATCGTCTGGCAGGTCGCGGCGATGGCTGTGAACCGTCCCATTTTGCCGACGCCGTGGGCGGTGTTCACTGTCTTCTTTGAAGAGTTGGGCAAGGGACTCTTAATCCACTTCGGGTATAGCCTGTGGCGCGTCACAGCCGGGACGACGCTCTCCGTGTTGGTCGCCGCGCCTGTCGGTCTCGCCATCGGCGGATCGAAAACGTGGAACCGAATCCTGTCGCCCGTGATTTATCTGCTGTATCCGATTCCAAAAGTGGTGCTTGTCCCCATTGTCTTTTTGTTTTTGGGGATCGGCGACGTGGCCAAGATCGCCATCTTGTTTCTGATTTTGTTCTTCCAGATCGTGGTGCTTGTGCGCGACCAGGCGGCGAACATTCCCCCGCAATTGATCCAAAGCCTGCGCAGTCTCGGCGCGGGACGCCGCGCCCTCTTCCGTTTCGTTTACTTCCCCGCGAGTCTGCCCGCCATCCTGACCGCGCTGCGACAATCCATTGGCACGGCGGTGGCGGTGTTATACGTGACCGAACTGTTCGCTACAAAATACGGGCTGGGCTATTACATCTACTACAACGGCAGCACCCTGCTCGATTATCCCGCCATGTACGCGGGCGTGATCGCCATGTCCATTTTGGGACTGGGGATGTATTTCGCGGTAGATTGGATGGAGCGGAAGTTGTGTCGGTGGAAGTTTGTCAATTAGTCGAATAGTCATATAGTCTCACAGTCTGATCGCGACTATGAGACTTGCGACTATCAGACTATCAGACTCGCGACTATCAGACTCCCCCAAAACAACAAACTGAACAGCAACGCCAACTGCCCCGTTCCCGCGAGCGCCGCGTTGAGCGGACGCCCCCTCTGCGTGAAGACCGCCCGCGTGGATTTGAGCGCGAGGGGCAACGAGAGCCACGTCAACAGCGCCCACCACGAAATCAGACCAAGCGCGGCGGCAACGGGGATGACAAGATAAGCTGCGACCATACAAGCCACATATTCAATCTGTGTTCCGCGCTCGCCGAGGCGTACCGCCAGCGTGCGCTTTCCCGCCTTGCGATCATTCTCGATGTCGCGCAGATTGTTGACCGCCAAAATATCCGTGATGATCAAACCCACCGGCACAGACATCCACCATGCCGCGGGCGTGACCGAACCGGCCTGTACGAAGTACGTCCCGGCTACGGCGGCGAGACCGAAGAAGATGAACACGAACACGTCGCCGAGTCCGTAGTAGCCGAGCGGAAAGGGTCCGCCGGTGTAAGCGATGGCGGAGAGAATCGCGGCCAGCCCGATGGCGATGACCACGGGTCCACGCAACCAGGCCAGATACAGTCCGCATGACGCGGCCAGGGCGAAGATGACCCACATGCCGCGTTTGACCTGCGCGGGCGTGAGCAGTCCCGCCTGGGTGACGCGCGTCGGGCCGAGACGGTCGGGCGTATCCGTCCCGCGCTCGAAGTCGTACACGTCGTTAGCCACGTTGCTCCCGATTTGCAAAAGCAAGGCCACCAGCAACGCGGCCAGCGCGGGCAATGGCTGAAACGTCCCGTCGCGCCAGGCGAGCGCGCATCCCATCACCACGCCCGAGGCCGCGGCCGGCAAGGTTTTCGGTCGAATCGCCAACCACCAAATTTTAAACAGGGACGGTTTTTCCGCGGACATCGCCGCATTGTAACATGCGTTTATAATGGGCCGAGTTTTGTACCGCAAAATTTATTTTGCAGTGCGCCAGGAGACCCATGACCCAACTGACAGGACAGGAACGCGCCGCCTGCGTGCAAGGCATGTTCACGCGCATCGCGCGGCGCTACGACTTGATGAACCGCCTGATGACCGGCGGACAGGACGTCCGCTGGAGGCGGCATGTCATCGCTCTGGCGGACCTCAAGCCGGGCGCGCGCTTGCTGGACATCGGCGCAGGCACAGGCGACTTGGCGCGCGAAGCCCTGAGGCAACAGCCCGAAGCGCGCGTCGTCGCCGCGGACTTCACGCTCGAAATGATGAAGGTTGGATCAAAGTACGGCTCTTTGCCCTTCTCCGCCGCGGACGCGCTGCGACTGCCGTTCAAGGACGCGTCGTTTCAGGCGGTCGTCTCCGGCTTCCTCATGCGAAATGTGATTGACATTCACAAGGCCCTGCAAGAACAATTCCGCATCCTCCAGCGCGGCGGGCGCATCGTCATCCTCGACACCACGCGCCCGAAGAAAAACCTGCTCTCGCCGTTCATCTGGCTTCACATGCACGCGGTCATCCCCCTGCTCGGACGTTTGATCTCCGGCGCAAGCGACGCCTACAAGTATCTCCCCGACACCACCGAAAATTTTGTCACTGCCGAAAAACTCGCCTCCCTGCTGGCCGCAGTCGGATTTCGCAAGATCGGCTACGAGCGCCTGATGTTCGGAACCATCGCCATCCATTGGGGGGAGAAGTAAATTCTCTGTACACGGATTACGCGGATTTGACGGACGCTCCGCGCACGGATTTTCTTTTGAAGATTTCGCGTAAATCCGTGCGTTCCGTGTAATCCGTGTACAAAAAACAGGAGTCATTGTGAAAATCAAGCAACCCAACTCCCGCCACTGCTTCGCCTGCGGACTCGAAAATCCCATCGGTCTCAAACTCACGTTCTATCAAACCGCCGAGGACGAAGTGACCTGCGACTTCACCGCGCCCGCGGACTATGAGGGCTACCCCGGCATCCTGCACGGAGGCGTCACCGCCACCATCCTCGACGAGGCAGTCGGTCGCGCCTTCATGGGCGTTGATCCTGCCGCCTCGAAATTCATGTACACCGCCGAACTGAATCTCAAGTACAAACAAAAGGTCCCCACAGGCAAACCGCTGAAAATTATCGGCAGGCAAGTCAAGCGCATGAGGTGGACGGGTCAAGCCGCGGGGTACGTCTACGATGAAAATGGGACTCTCCTCGTGGAAGCAACTGCCACCCTGGTTGACCTGCCCTCCAAATACAGCGACGAGGAACGCGAAGCCCTCGGCTGGAAAACCTACCCCGATGAATAAAAATACTTCCGTCATTGCGAGGGCGATCTTCCCGAAGCAATCCCCGCGTGGGGTGAGGAGATTGCTTCGTCGGAAAGAACACCCTCCTCGCAATGACGGAAACAAAATCCCTGTTACCATTTCCCCACCTCCTGCAACATACCATTGTACGAACCACATCGCAGGAGGTTTATGTTATCCAATGCTGTCCGAATAGAAAGCCCACCCATGGACGAAACCCAACTGGCGCGCGAAGCCCGCGTGGACGCCGAGGCCTTCGCCGAACTCTACCGCCGCCACGTGACGCGCGTCTATCGCTACCACATCGCGCACACCGGCAACGTGAAAGACGCCGAAGACCTGACCTCGCAAACCTTCATGGCCGCGCTCGAAGGCATCAAATCCTTCCGCGGCGAGGGAGTCTTCGCGGCCTGGTTGATGGGAATCGCCTCGAGGAAGCGCGCGCTACATTTCCGACGCGCCCGGCCCGAGGTCCCGCTCGACGCGGCGGAGGAGGTCCCGGCTCCGGGTCTCGCCACCGACCGCCTGGCGGGCCAGCGCATCCAGATCCAAACCGTCGCCCGCGCGCTGCGCCAAATCAGCCCCGAGCGCGCCGACGCGCTGACCCTCATCTACATTAGCGGACTCTCCATCCGCGAAGCCGCGCACGCGCTCGGCAAAAGCGAGTCGGCGGTGAAAATGCTCGTCTCGCGCGGACTGCAAGATTTGCGCGAGCGTACCTCCCTTGCATTGGAGGTGGAAAAATGAACGAGAAAATGAATCCCAAAGACGCCGAACTGGCGAACCTGCTTCAAGCCAGCGCGGAAAATGTGAAGCCCAACCCGGCCTTTATTGCCGAACTTGAAGACAAACTGAAGGCCGCGCACAAGCCCGCCGCGCGCTGGACTCTGCCCGACATGCGTTCACTCTTCACCGTGGTCGGCTGGGCCGGCGCGCTGGCGGTGTTGGCGTTGGCGCTGAATTGGGCGATCAGCGCCCTCGCGCCGATCGGACCGCAACCTGCCGCCGGCCATACTCCCACGCCGACCCCTTCGGTTGTCGAGCAGGTCGCGACGCCGGTTGGAGAAGTTTACGATTGGGGCGGGATCAAAGTCTATCTCGCCGCGCCCCTGCCTGAGACGCCTGCCGAGTCGCCGCTTTACGTCCTCGATCCCGAAAAGCGCGCCACGCTTGCAGACGCAAAAACGATAGCCGCTCAGTTCGGCATGGAAGGTCCCGCCTATGAAATATCTTCCGATATTCCAGGCGGCGAAAACAACTTCTTGATCGTGGACGGCAACCAGCGTTTGCAAGTTCGTTCGGATCAATACTTCTCCTACTTCCCCGATTACACCCGCTGGATAAACGGGTACAACGCGGCGGATTATCCCGACGCGGAGGCAGTCGCGGCGGACTTCCTCGCCGCGAAGGGATTCGGCATCCAGTACCGCATCGAGCGGACCGAAATGCCGGGCGCGTACGCCGCCATTCCCCTCACTCCCAAAGGCTTTCCGATTCACTACGATATTTTCAACATCGCTGGACTGACCTTCCACTTCGACAAAAACGGCCTCTTCGAGGTGGACGCGAACCTGGTCAACTACGCGCCGCTCGACGACAAGAAGTATCGCATCCTCTCCGCCAAAGAAGCCTTTGATCGCCTGCTCAATCCCGACACCAATGGCGGCGGCTTCCTTTCCGGACAGGCCGGCGGGCCAGGGCCAGCCATTCTGAGCTGGACGCGCCCGCGCCGCGAAAATGAGACCGTCACCGTTTGGGGCTACCTCACCTCCATCCCCTCGGCGGAGGGCGGCGCGCCCCTCGTTACACTGGATGGGTACACCGCCATCGGCAGTATCGTAGATGTTGTAATAGGTTCTGCCAACCTTTTCGTGGAAGCCGTCGGTCAATTCCAAACTGTGGACGGCGTGAAAGTCTTCAACGTGGAATCCTGGAAGACGTACGATGGCTACGAAGAAGGCATCTTTGGCGCGCTCCAACGCGACGGCGACAACGTGGTTATCGTCTCCGACCAGGGCGCATTCATCCTCCCCGACGTTCCAGCGGATGTGCCTGTCCCTTCAGAGAACATGCACGCTACGGGAGTCAAACAGGGCAACGTCTTCGAATGGAAGACTCTCGATAACCTCCCCGGCTTTGGCGGGGGCGGCGGTGGAGGTGGCGGCTACGGGTTCTACAAGATCAACTTGACCGGAACGCCCGTCCCCTTCCCAACCATCGCGCCCACTCCCGTCAGCGACGCGGGCTTCCCTTACACCGTCGTCGCGGGCGACACCTGCTCCAGCATCGCCGCGGCCTTCAACGTGCCGGTGGACGAACTGATCGCGCTCAACAACCTGCCTGCCGATTGCTCCACCCTGCAAATCGGCCAGACGCTCCTCATTCCTCCGTTGGACGCCATGCCGCCCCAAGAAGTGAACGTGCGCGGCATCCTCACCGCGACCATTTTCGAAAGTCCCAATGGCGACCAGCGCCTGCAACTTGGTCTCCTCAACATGGGTCCTTCGGACGACTTCGACACGTTCTACTACTACCTCCTCGAAGGCGACGGACTGGAGCCCCTGCAAGAATACGTCGGCCGGCCGGTGGACATCCGGGGAACGCTCGGCGCGGTGGACGGCGTGGTATCCATCAACGTGGAACGCTTCGAGATTCCCTTCCCCGACCTGCAATATCAGATCCTGCGCGGCATCGAACATCTCGTGGAAGTGGACGGGCAAAACGTCCTGCTCTTCACCGACGACAGCGGCGGGCAATACGTGGAGCTCGGGCCGAATTGCTACGACCCCATCGGAGAGGAATCCGTCACCGGAACCGGACGCGTAGACGAACCGATTCTCCTCGAAGCGCTTGCGGTTCCGGGCTTGACCCATGGCGGCTACCCCGCCCTCTGCGTTTTCTCCACCTCGATGGCGATCAACCCGAAAAACAACCAGCCCATGGAGCTCACTATCACCGCCGACCAGATCGGCATCCTACCCGAACCGCCAAGCGCGGAAGCAGGCAACTTGCCCACCCTCACCATCGAAAAAGTGGAACTGGTCTACTACATCCCCAACCAGCGCTACCTGCCCGCCGATCCTACGCGCGGACCAATCTATCTCCAACCCGCCTGGCGATTCTACGGCCGCTACAGCGACGGCTCGATCTTCGAGGCCCTCGTCCAGGCCCTCGACCCAATCTTCCTCCTGCCGGAGGTGGAGGAGTACATGCCGCCGGGGTAGGTTGAGGTACACACGTACACAAAGTACACAAGTAAACACGGGGGCCTCTGGAAAAACCAGAGGCCTCACGTGTGCAGGCGTAGGATTCCGAAAGTTCTACTTTCGGATGGCAGACTCGATCCTGAAGTAGAACTTCAGGATTCCAAATTAATGGCGTTCGATGGATACCTCTTCCCCCTCAAACAAATGCTCCGCCTCGGAACCAGGTAAGGACTTCGGCAGTCGCATGGCGCGGACGACGAGATCGGTGATGGCGGTGATCTGCACGTTCAACTTGTAATGCTCGTTCAGGTCGCCGATTTGCAGGCGGCAGTTTTCGCATGCGGCCACCACCACCTTCGCGCCCGTGGCTTGAATCTGGTCGGCCTTCGGTTTGCCCGCCGCGACGCGGCGCTCGGCGTACTCGGCCAGCGCCACCAACCCGCCTCCGCCGCCGCAGCAGATGGCCTCGTCGCGATTGGGCGTCATCTCACGGAAATCCTTGACCACGTTCTTCAACACGTAGCGCGGCTCCTCGATCAGGCCGCCGTTGCGCGCCAGGTTGCAAGAGTCGTGATAGGTCACGCCTTCGGGGACGGCGGTGGGATCTACTTTGATTTTGCCGTCTTGAATGTACTCGGCCAACACTTCGATCAGCGAACGGACCTTGAAATCGAACTGGCCCGCGAACCAGTTCGGAACGTCCCAGCGATAGGAGGCGTACGCGTGTCCGCACTCCGCGATGACAATCTCCTTCACGCCCAGGCGGTTGGCTTCGTCCACGATGCGTTTGGCGACCTGCTTGGCGCGGTTCACGTCCGCGAGGAAGACGCCGTAGTTGGCGGCCTCGAAGATGGAGAGCGTCCAATCTTCTTTCGCCGCGTTGAAAACGACAGCCGGAGGCAAAATCGTGTGCGCGCCCGCCAGCGGCACATACAAAATCTTCGCTCCCTGCTTTTCGACGGGGATGGTCGCGGTCGGGTCGCCGGTGATATCGCGCAGTTGCTCCTCCATCTCCGTGATCTGCTCGAGAAACATCTCTTTGAAAAAGGAGGGATCGCGTCCTTTCTCGATGGCCGCGTCCGCCAACATGACCAAAATCTCCGGCGCGGTTCCCGAGGCCGTCGCCATGGCGCGCACAGCGCGCATCATCAGCGGGGTGTCCACCCCCAGCGGACAGTTGACCGTGCAGCGGCGGCACAGCGTACATTGGCTGAACGCGATCTCGGTTAGCGACGCGAGAGTCGGCTCATCCAATTTCTTCGCGCCGGTCCAGACAGGGAAGAGTCGGCTGAGGAAATCGTGTTCGTAGCGATACACGCTTCGCAGTCGCTCGGCGCGGAAGGCGGGAATGTGTTCCACCTTTGGCTCGGCGCGGTAATAGTGACAGGCCTCCGCGCACAGCCCGCAGCGGGCGCAGGCTTCGAGCGCGGTTTCGAGCGGCTGGTTCAGTTGCGCTTCGAGGGTCTTCAGGGCGAGTTCGATGGTTTCGGTCATGGCTCACCTCACTTCACAACTTCAGGGTGCGGATACACTGCGCGTCGTCCAAAGAACTTTCCGAAGAACGTGCGTGAGAAGAAGAAATACAGGCAGTGTCGAATCTTTCCCAATGGCACGTACGCAAACGTGATTGCCGCCAAAATATACATCGGCACGACACAGGCCTCGAACACGAGCGCCAGCCCCGAGGTCAGGATGAAGAACGTCACCAGCCAGACCGCGAAGTGATCGTCGGGCAGGCTGAGTCCGCGCAGGTTGCGTTCCGCGATTCGCATCAGTCCGCCCGCCGCGCCGAGGAACGCGCCGAGCATCAAGACCCAGAAGAGCAGGGTCGAGACGAACGATGGGAGGTAGCCCCACAACGGGCCGACGAGAACCGTCCCGATGGCCGCGAAAATCCCAACGTGGAATCCGATCCCGCGCAGGTAGGCGACCATGTGCAGGCGCGTCGACTCTTTCGCCCAGGGCATCATGCCTTTGGTGAACGCGTACGCGATCCCGTGCGACGGATTCCCCTTGAACGGAGACTTGTCCGCTGGGAGGGCGCGGGATTTCGTCTGGGCGTAGCGGAGGGTTATTCCGTAGAGGCCCGCGAGTAGTCCGAAGAGAGCGAGGAGTTGCGCTAACATGATGGCTCCTTTGGTGAGTACACACGTAAACACGTAGACACGTACACAGGTCTATTCACGTGTGTACCTGTGTACTTGTGCGCCTGTTTACTTCAACCTCTTCACCACAAACTTGAATGTTTTATCCTCGCGCTTATCCAGCGTGACGAGCTCGTGGCCGGTGGAGCGCGTCCAGGCGGGGATATCGGCCATTACGCCTGGGTCGGTGGCGACCGCTTCAAGCATTTCGCCAACTTGAATCTGCTTGATGGCCTGCGCCAGTTTAACGACCGGCATCGGGCAGAGCAGACCTTTGAAATCGAGGGAAAGTTTCGCGTCCATATTGTCTCCTATTATTCTCCCCTCTCCCTCTGGGAGAGGGGTCGGGGGTGAGGGCTAGATGAAAAACTGAATACTGGATTCGCGCGCGTGTTCGAGCATGGTCGCCACGCCGACAGGCGCGGCGGCTTCGGGAATGAAGTCGTCCTGGGTGTATTCCATCACATCCATGGACATCTGGCAGGGCAACAACTGCACGCCCAGGTCAATGGCGGCGGCGCGTAGTTCGGGAAGTTGCGTCACGCCTTTTTGTTTCATCATCAATTTGAACATCCAGCGTCCCATGCCGCCCATGTTGAGGCGCGAGGGGCCGATGGCGTTCAGACCGCCGCGATTCATCACGCCGAGCATCCGGCCAAACAGTCCCTTGCCAGTCAGGCGGCCCTCTTTCTGGATGGCTTTCAATCCCCAGAACGTGAAGAACATGACCACTTCCATCCCCGCCGCGGCCGCGCCGCTGGCAATGATGAACGAGGCCATCGCCTTATCCAGGTCGCCGCTTAGGACGACCAACGTCAACTTATCTTTCTTCTCAGTCATTGCAGGCTCCTTGAATTTTTTTACCGCGCAATTGCGCGTTATACGAATGCCTCCACCAATTCGGCGCGCTTCGAAAGCATGTCGCGCATGGAGGCGCGCAACAGGTCGAGCGCCTGGATCAATCTCCGGTCGCCGAGGCTGTACACGATGACCGTGCCGCGCCGTTCGCTCGTCACCATGCCGCGCTCGCGCAAAACCTTGAGATGGCGCGACACGAGCGGCTGGGACATATCCAATTCGGCGCACAACTCGGTCACGTTTCGCGGATTCTGCGCAAGCGAATATAGGATCATGATGCGGGTGGGATCGGCCAAACCAGCGCAAATCTCGGCATGAAGTTGGGTAATTTCAAGTTCGAGGGTTTTGTTCATCTCTTCTGCCTTCCAAACATATATGCGAATATCCTTATGTTCTTGTGAAGATTGTAACTATCATTCCCCTCCCTTCCAAGTAACAAGCGTCACCGAAACAGGCGGACGAATGTAACATGCCCCAAATGGGACGCTTTACAACGACGCGCCGCGCGCCCGCCCACCCAAACCCGAAACAGGCGCGCCCATGTATAATTGACGCGAAAAGGAGCCGCCATGATCTCGACCTATCACCGCCCACAGACTCTGGAGGAAGCCCTGACTCTCCTCGCGCAACCGAACGCCCTGCCCCTCGGCGGCGGGACGCTTCTCGCGCAGGGCGCGCGGGATTCTGTTTCCGTCGTTGATCTCCAGGCCCTCGGACTGGGTTCGCTCACGCGCGCCGGCAACGAGTTGGAAATCGGCGCGACGGTCACGCTCCAACAACTCCTCGAATCCGAACATTGCCCCGCGGCGTTAAAGTCCGCGTTGAAATTGGAAGCCCCGTTGAACTTGCGAAACGCGGCGACAGTGGCGGGGACGCTGGTGACGTGCGACGGACGCTCATCCTTCGCGACCTCCCTGCTTGCGCTCGACGCGAAAATGACAGTGATCAGTGATCGGTCATCAGTCATCAGTGTCGGCGAGTTTCTGCCTTTGCGCCCGCGTGGATTGATTACCCAAATCACAATTCCGCTTCATGCCAAATTCGCGTTTGAATACGTGGCGCGGACCCCCTCCGACAAACCCATCGTCTGTGTCGCGCTGGCGCAATGGGCCGGGACGCGCGCCCGGCTCGCGGTGGGCGGCTGGGGCAAATCGCCCTCCCTCGCCATGGATGGAACCGAGGCCGAGGGACTCGAGTCCGCCGCCCGCAACGCCTGCCACGACGCGACGGACGAATGGGGATCCGCGGAATACCGGATGGATGTCGCCGCGACGCTGGCGAAGAGGTGTTTGGAAAAATTGAGTTAGTCGAATGGGCGTATAATATGCCAAAGAGATTTCATCCATGAGCAGAATTTCGGAAATCCAAGCCCTGGTTCGGAATGGGCTTTATTACCTGACCGAACACGCAGACGACGAAGCGCAGTTGGATGAATTTGACCTCTACGATGTGGAACATGGAATTCTCACAGGCAAAACGCGAAGAACATGGCCAAAAGAAGGTAAGATTGAGGTTGTTGGCAAATCGTTAGATGGTCGCGTAATTGGAATCGTTTGCCGCATCACCGAAGGCGGCAAAGTTCGTGTCGTCACCGTTTATCAAGATCAACCCAAATAAGCCTATGAAAACTACAAATTTTTGGCAAGGTGAAACCTGCGAATACTGCGGCGGTCAGATCGTTGAAAAGCGCGTGACCCTGCACCGCAGAGTCAAAGGCGAGTATGTTCTTATTGAGAACGTTCCAGCTGGAGTGTGCGTGGAATGCGGTACGCGTTACTTTACTGCGAACGTATTGAAAACCATTGAGGAGAGCGTCCGCGGGCGAAAGCCAATTGACCGCGAAATCGTTGTTCCAGTCTATGCGTTCTAGCGGCTGAGGCTGTGATTCAAAAACCTGATGGGAGAAACGCCTATCAGGTTTTTGAGTCGGATAAACCGCGACGATCCCCAAAATTCCGTGAGTATATCTTTTCCCCTCAACCGCATCCTGCACGGCGACTGCATCTCCCTCCTCGCCGACCTCCCCGCCTCCTCAGTGGATTTGGTTTTCGCCGACCCGCCCTACAACCTGCAACTCTCGCAGGAACTATACCGTCCCAACCAAACCAAAGTGGACGCGGTGACCGACGGCTGGGACAAGTTCGCCAGTTTCGCGGAGTACGATGAGTTCACGCGCGGCTGGCTGGCAGGCTGTCGGCGTGTATTGAAGGACACCGGCACGATTTGGGTCATCGGCTCGTATCACAACATCTATCGCGTCGGCGCGATCATGCAGGACTTGGGATTCTGGATCCTCAACGATGTGACGTGGATCAAGTCCAATCCCATGCCAAATTTTCGCGGCGTCCGCTTCACCAACGCGCACGAGACGCTGATCTGGGCGCAGAAAAAGAAAGGCGCGAAGTACACGTTCAATCACAAGGCCATGAAAGCCCTGAACGATGATTTGCAAATGCGCTCCGATTGGACTCTCCCGCTGGCGACAGGCAAGGAACGATTGAAAGTCAACGGCTCGAAGGCGCACTCCACGCAGAAGCCCGAGGCCTTGCTCTACCGCGTCATCCTATCCTCGAGCGCTCCCGGCGACGTGGTTCTCGATCCGTTCTTCGGGAGCGGCACGACCGGCGCGGTGGCAAAAAAACTCGGACGAAATTTTATCGGCCTGGAACGCGACAAGAAGTACATCCAAGTCGCGCAGAAGCGAATCGACGCGGTCAAGCCAGCGGATACTGAAAGTCTCGCGGTCGCCCCGCCCCGGCCTACGCGCGTTCCGTTTGGGAATCTCGTCGAGAGCGGATTGCTGCGAGTCGGACAGACGCTCTATTTTACAAAGGGGAACGTTAAAGCCAAAGTTCTCGCGAACGGACACATCAAATGCAAAGGCGAGACCGGCTCCATCCACGCCATCGCATCTTCCCTCTCTGGCGCGCCCGCCAATGGCTGGGACATGTGGCTGTACGAGGATAGATCGGGAGGCCGAGTCTCGATCAACAACCTCCGCCAAAAAGTAATTAGCAAATCGTAATTAGCAATTGCCCCAACTCGCCTCTTCATCTTTCATCTTTCATCTTTCATCCTTCATCCTTTCCCCCCGGAGTCCTCATGTCCTCTCCCTTCTCCCTCCTCAAAGAACAACACATCCCCGAACTCAATTCCACCGTCCAACTCTACCTCCACAAACGCACCGGCGCGCGCCTGCTCTCGGTCATCAACGACGACGAGAATAAGGTCTTCTCGATCAACTTCCGCACACCGCCCAAGGATTCGACCGGCGTGGCGCACATCCTCGAACATTCCGTGCTGAACGGTTCGGAGAAATACCCGGTCAAGGAACCGTTCGTTGAGTTGAACAAAGGCTCGCTCGCCACCTTCATCAACGCCTTCACCTACCCCGACAAAACCTGCTATCCCGTTGCCAGCCAGAACGTGCAGGATTTCTACAACTTGATCGATGTCTACATGGACGCGGTTCTGCATCCCCTCCTCTCCAAGCAGACGCTCATGCAGGAGGGTTGGCATTACGAATTGAACGATCCCTCCGAGGCGCTGACCTACAAAGGCGTCGTCTTCAACGAAATGAAGGGCGCGTACTCCTCCCCCGATAATCTCCTCTCGCGCACCATTCAACAATCGCTTTTCGCCAAGCACACCTACGGCATCGACTCGGGCGGCGACCCGCGTCACATCCCCGAACTGACCTACGAAAATTTCAAACGTTTCCACGAAACCTTCTACCATCCCTCCAACGCCTTCATCTTCTTCTATGGCAACGACGATCCCGAGGCGCGCCTCACATTGATGGAAGGCTATCTCAAAGGATACAGGAAGTTAACGGTCAAATCCAGCATCCCGCTTGCCAAGCCGTTCAAGCGCCCAAAGAATATCAAATACGCCTACGACGCCGGCGACGACAAAGACATCAAAAAGAAACACTACCTCACCGTCAATTGGCTGTTGCCCGACACCTCCGAGCCCTTCCTCGATTTCAGCCTCGGCATCCTCGCGCACATCCTGATTGGCACACCCGCTTCGCCGCTCAAAAAAGCCCTGCTCGATTCCGGCCTCGGCGAAGACCTGGCCGGTCTCGGCCTCGAAAGCGAACTGCGCCAGCACATCTTCTCCACCGGACTCAAAGGCACGCGCGCCCGCGACGCGAAAAAGATCGAAGCCCTCATCCTCGACACGCTCGCGGCCATCGTCCGCGACGGCCTCGACCCCGACATGATCGTCGCCGCGCTCAACACCGTCGAGTTCCGCCTGCGCGAAAACAACACCGGCTCCTTCCCGCGCGGCATTGCCCTCATGCTGCGCGCCCTCACCACCTGGCTCTATGATGACGATCCCTTCAAACTGCTGCCCTTCGAAGACTCCCTCAACGCCATCCGCGACCGACTCAAAAACGACGGACGCTTCTTCGAGAAACTGATCCAGACTCACCTGCTCGACAACGTCCACCGCACGACCCTGCGCTTCATCCCGGACCCCGAACTGGGTCGCCGCTCAAACGAGGAGGAAGCGGCCC